>CAYTCW010000080.1:0-1451 GCA_964436235.1 uncultured bacterium | reverse complement strand
TCGCAGGGATTTATTTCAAGTTCACGCGCCAGACTGTATTCCGCCTCGGGCGCGCCGCTTAAAAAATGGAACACCGAAACCGGAAACGATGACAGGGTTTTTTTATCATACGGCCCCGGTATTACCTACTCGGACCCCGATTCCTCTATGTTTATTTTTTCTGCCGATGTATTGTTTATTAACGATATAGAATTCGCCGACCGCGACACTTTTTTCTTTAAGGCGCGCGTTTATAAACGCGATGCGCTTTCCGAAACCTGGTATTCTTCCTATAATTCAAATACTTCCCTTTTGAATGAAGAAATTAAAACCTCCATTAAGCGTTTTAACCGCGATAACAAACTCGATACCGCTGACGGCCGCCTCGAATACATAAAAGATCTTGATGATTTCTGGCTCGCTGAAGGGCTTTTTAAAGTATCGCCCCTCGCATGCGCGCTTTATGAAAAATATAATAACGAAGTTAAAATAGCAGATTTAGTTCTGATAGACCGCTTCGCCGAATGCCTCGCCGCGCCCGCCGGCCTCGCCGAAAAAATAGCCGCGGCGCTCGAAAATGACCATAAAATAAATTATATAGCCGGCCTTCCCGTCCGCGATTTCATTTTCGGCGCCTTTGATATGAAAGATTACAGGCCGGACGGAGCTAAAACCGATATGCCCCTTCGTTACGCCTATTTTGAATATATTCTGCGCGAAGCCCGCCGCCCCGAATTTCTCGCTCTTATCAACGCGCGCCTCGCCGGCGACCTGTATTCGTATTTAAGAATATTGCATGCAGCCGCCGGCGACCTTAAAAATATCACAGCTTCGCCGGAATTGAAAACTTCTAGAAACCTTCGGCGTAAACTTAGAAAATTAACTCCCGCTTCGCTGCTTTACGGCGCTTACCTTAAACAATACAGATGGTGGCTCGCTCCGTCCGCCGATAAGGCCGCCGCAGCACTCGAAATCTCACCTATTGACGGAGCGCGCCTCGATAAAATCGTCTCGGAATTATCGGCCGCCCTCGAAAGCGCTTCAGGCGAAGCCGCCCGCTTTACCGTAAAACCCCGTTATGCTTCGCGGGAAGACTACGCTAAATATTTTATTTATAAAGACGGCGAATTGATCATAGACTACACTTTTTTGTCCATGATATACTATAAATGCAGACTCGACGGCGTATATCACATTCTTTCCCACGAACTCGCCTCCGATCTTTACCCCGGCCGCGACGCCTTCGCCTTATCTAAAAAAACCCTCGCTATATTGAATAAAACCCCCGATTACCAAAAACTTTTTGACGCTCTCGAACTTTGCGGCCAGCGGCGTAATTTTATTATCAGCCGTTATAAACTCGATTCGCATTGATTTGCCGATGATTTTGTTTAGTATAGTATGAAAGTATAAAAATACAAGAATATAAGAATATAAAGGGATTTTATGTTTTTTGAAGGGGAGGGAGAAAA
>CAYTCW010000079.1:6877-21023 GCA_964436235.1 uncultured bacterium | reverse complement strand
TTCGACGAGGCGGACGCGGAATTTTTGAAAAACTTCGCCAGCGCGGTTTCCGTGGCTATCGAAAACACCAAACTTATAATGGCCATCAAGCGCGAACGAAGCATCAGAAACAATATGGAACGCTATATATCGCCGAATCTGATCGATCAGCTTACGCAGACGAGCGGCGAGCTCAAACTCGACGGTGAAAAGCGCAACATAAGCGTTTTTTTCGCCGATATTAACAGTTTCACCAAAATGTCCGAACAGCTTAAGGTAGAAGACGTATTTTCGATGCTTAATAAAACTTTTTCTGAAATCACTCAGATAATATTCAAACACGACGGTACTCTCGATAAATTTATAGGCGACGCGGTGATGGCGTTTTTCGGCGCGCCGATGGTCCATGAAGACGACGCGCTGCGTTCGGTTATGAGCGCCGTCGAAATTATAGAAACCGTTAAAAATATGTCTGAAGAATATAAGCGCGAATACGGCGTCGAGGTTAGTTTCAGTATCGGCATAAATACCGGCGAAGCCATCGTCGGCAACGTAGGTTCGCTCGAGCGTATGGAATATACGGCCATCGGAGATACCGTCAATCTTGCCGCCAGGCTTCAGGCTAAAGCCGGCCGCAATGAAATAGTGATCAATGAAAGCGTTTATCGTCAGGTAAAAGACCGGTTTAATTGCGAAGCTCTTCCTCCTTTTTTCGTAAAAGGAAAGGAACAGGCTATAAACGCTTACGCGATCAAATTATAATTTATAAATACAAGGCAGGTGAGGTTTATGCCGTTATTTGAATATAAGGCGTCCGACCGCGCGGATAAAATACAGTCTTCTTTCGCTGAGGCCGCCAGCCGTGAGGCTTTGATAGATTCGCTTATCGAAAAAGGCCTTTACGTGGTTGAAATAAAAGAGGTCCACAAAAAAATCAAGCCTTACTTTTCTTTTTCAGCGGGACTGTTTAATAAAGTATCGCAAAAAGAAGTGACTTATTTTTACATTCAGCTTTCCACTCTCATATCATCCGGCGTAACGCTCATCGAAAGCCTTGAATCTTTAGTGGATCAGACGCAGAACCCTTATTTTAAAAATATAATAAACGACATTAAAACAAGAATAGCGACGGGCCAGACTTTTTTTGAGGCGGTAAGCCGCCATCCCCAGGTTTTTGACGACGTGGCGGCTAATATGATTAAAGCGGGCGAAACGGGCGCGGGACTCGACGAAGTTTTAGAGCGTATCGCCAAATTTTCAGAGCGCGACACCAAGATCCGCTCTAAAGTCAAATCGGCTATGATATATCCTCTTACGCTCAGCGCCATAGCCGTAAGCGTAATTTTATTTCTGGTAATTTATGTCTTTCCTAAATTTACGAAGGTATTCGCCAAATCGAAGACGGCGCTTCCGACGCCTACGGTCCTGCTTATGAAATCCAGCGAATTTATGCAGGAGTACTATCTGTTAGTAATGGCGGCTTTAATAGCGTTTTTATTTATTGCAAGATGGCTTATCAATACCAACGAAAAAGCCCAGGCTTTATTCGACAGAACCACTCTTAAGCTGCCGGTCTTCGGCGACGTTATATCCAAGGCCACCATAGCGCGTTTTATAAGAACGCTCGCCACTCTTTTAAACAGCGGCGTTCCGATATTAAAAAGTTTGGAAGTCTGCGAAAATATAGTGGAAAATTCGGTTTTAAAAAAAGTCGTTACATCGCTCAAAGGCGGAGTGGCGCAGGGTCTTACAATGTATGACATACTCAGGAGCAAGCCGGAATTTCCGGCCATAGTGACTAAAATGATCCAGACCGGCGAAAAAACCGGTACGCTGCCGAAGCTGCTTATAAAAGCTTCCGATTTTTTTGAATATGAGGTAGAAATAGCCATAGACGGCATAATATCGCTTATCGAGCCAGCGCTTATCATAACGATGGGGCTTTTTATAGGCTTTATATCGGTGGCGATGTTTCTGCCGATATTCGATCTTACCAGCGCGATAAGATAAAATTAAGAAGGGAATGATATAATGAAATCGCCAAAAGAGATATCGCTTGATTCTAAAATATTATCGATGGTTTCAGGCCGCGTTTTAAAGGCCGCCGAAATACTCGTTAATGATGAGGAAATTCAGCATTTGCAGGACTACGCCAATGTGGTTTCCATTAAAAGACTCGACCATAACGATCACGGCCCGGTACATATGCGTAAAGTGGCCATAAATGCTATAAAAATGGTAAAATTGCTTAAAGAAGCCGGAATCGAGCTTAATATAGAAAAGGAGGCCGGCGGAGATTTTGACGACAGCATGATAGTCGTTTTAATCGCCGGTTTCATGCACGATATCGGAATGAGCGTGGGCCGCGAAAATCACGAGCAGATGGGCGCGGTGCTCGCCGGCACTATATTAGACAGGATCTTGAGCATCATATATGAAGGCGACATGCATAAGCGCGTTATCGCTAAATCGATGATCACCGAGTGCATCGTCGGGCATATGGCCACGCAGAAGGTTTATTCACTCGAAGCGGGCGTTATATTGATAGCCGACGGCTGCGATATGGAAAAAGGCCGCGCGCGCATACCCATGATACTTCATCCGGACGCTAAAGTCGGCGATATCCATAAATATTCGTCGTCGGCGGTTGAATCGGTCAAAATAAGCAAGGGAGAAAACCGTCCGATAAGAATTACGGTGGAAATGAACGAATCGGTGGGTTTTTTTCAGATCGAGGAAGTCTTGTTCCGCAAGATCAACTCCAGCTGCGTTAAGCCATATATCGAGCTGTACGCCGGCGTTATAGGCAAGGAAATTAAGTGCTATCTGTAAGCGTAACGGAGGAGGACCGATGTATTTTAATAAATTAGCCGCTCGAGGCTCTGACTTTCTCGGCGTTAAATATCCTATAATTTCAGGCGGCATGACCTGGGTAAGCAATTTCGAACTGGTCCGCGCGGTTGCTGAAAATGGCGCCTTCGCGGTTTTTGCCGGAGGCAATATGCCGCCGGAAATATTTGAGCGCGAAATAGACCGCTGCATCGAAAATATAAAAGTTCCCTTCGCCGTCAATTTAGTTACGATAGCGCCTAATTATAAGCCGCAGTACGAGGTTTTACTTTCAAAAAAAGCGCCGTTCGTGGTTTTTGCCGGCGGAATACCGCGCCGCTCCGAAATAGAGCAGATGAAAAATTCCGGCAAAAAAACCATGTCGTTCGCCGCGGAAGAATCTATCGCCGCTCAGCAGATCAAATATGGCATAGACGCGCTTATACTCGAAGGCAGCGAAGCTGGTGGCCATATCGGCCACGTATCGCTGACTATTTTAATTCAGCAGGTTCTTTTCGGCCATGGCGAAACGGTGCCGGTATTCGTCGGCGGCGGTATTGCGAAAGGCGGGTTGATGGCCCATTTAATGCTTATGGGCGCGGCGGGTTGTCAGCTTGGAACCCGTTTCGTCATGAGCGAGGAATGCACGGCTCATCCGAACTTTAAAAAGGCGTTTTTAAAGGCGCGCGCCCGTCACGCCGCATCGACGCCGCAGTACGATTCTAAACTTCCAGTGGTGGCGGTTCGCGCGATCAAAAATAAAGGAAGCGAAGAATTCGCCAAACTTCAGCTCGAGCTTTTGACTAAACTTAATAATAATCAGATAAGCCGAGAAGAAGCGCAATTTACGGTCGAAAATTTCTGGACCGGTTCGCTGCGCAGAGCGGTCATAGACGGCGACATCGAAACCGGTTCGCTTATGGCAGGCCAGAGCGTCGGCTTGATCGACGATATACTGCCTATGAAAACCATAATTGAATCTTTAGTCGCAGAAGCAGAGGCCGAGCTTAAAAAAATAGCGGGCAGGCTGATTATTAATTAAAGTTCAATGGTTAAAATATTAGAAAATAAATTTAATGAATTAAATTTTCTTTAATGGTTGACTATGATGATAATTTTAAAGCAGGCGTTTAAATTTAATAAAGCTCTGTCACGGCTTACCGTTATGCTTTTTATGATGGTGAGTGCGGCCTTAGTTTTAGGCGGGCTGGCTTTCGTTATGAAAAATTCTAAAGAGATGCAGCCGGGGGATTTTTTATCGTTTGATCGGCTAAAGCGTTTTTTTATAGAGCGCAAGCCCTTGATAACCAAGGAGGAGGCGGCCGAAATAAAGTCGTTCGTTTCGGGCGGCGGAGGCGGAGGGCTCGTTTTGACCCCTAACAGCGTTAATTCTCCGGGCGCGGACCAAAAAAAGTCTCAGTATAAAGGCGCATTTAAAAATGATGAAATCATATTCAGAAATAACGATGTACTTACCGGAGTGATTATAAGCGATAAGCTGTCGCTTAAAACGGAGCACGGCGTCGTAAACTTTAATTTCAAAGATATCCTGGCCGTTTATTCGGTTTATGAAACCGAAAAGCCTTATGATAAAGTAATCACCAAAAACGGCGATAAGATCGGCGGATTGATAATTGACGAATTCATAACTCTTAAAACTTTATCCGGCGATATTTTAAAAATATCGACCGTTAAAATAAAAATAATCAATAAGAATATCGAATCAAAATAAGGGGAGGCTGTTATGGGTATCGACACGCATGATTCATTAATATCCGATTCTCTGCTTCAATCGGCAGCGGACGGCGACGTAGCTAAAATGGCTTATATTTACGCCGCGTCTTATGGCAACTGCGATATACTGCGGCAGCTTATCGCAAACGGCATACAGGTAGATACGCGCGATAACGCCGTCGGCATGAGCGCGCTTATGATAGCCGCCTCTGCGGGGCAGTATGACGCGGTTAAACTTCTGATAAATCATCACGCCGATATAAATGCCGTTGACGGCCTTGGAAATACGGCTTTTTTTTACGCATCGCGCATGGGCCATATAAAGGTCGTTAAATTATTGATAGAAAACGGAATGGACGTTAATATCAAGCAGACTATTTTCGGCATGAGCGCTCTTACGCTTACGGCCGTGTCAAATGATATTGAAATAGCGAAGCTATTGATTGAACACGGCGCCGACGTTAACGCTTCCGATAACAACGGAGTCAGCGCTCTCATTCAGGCGGTCGTTTCCGGCGGTTTCGCCATGGCCGAGCTTCTCGTTCAAAACGGAGCGAACGTCAACGCCGAAAATAAATCGGGCTGGACGGTGCTGAGACTCGCCATGGAAAAGGGCGATGAAAAGATAATAAAACTCCTTGAAAATGCCGGCGCAAAAATTTAAGATCGCCGGTATTGCGCTTGCGCGGTATAAAAATCAAATATCGAAAGACGCAATTAAGTCATGGCGCCGGTTCTTATAATGGTGAACGATTCTTTCTTTTTCTATGGTTTTTATTTTTGATTTGCGGCCTCTGAAAATAAATGAAAATCAGGCGTTTTTGAAGCGATTTAATATAATCGATTTAAGCGTTTCTTTAGTGTTTTTATTTTTATCTGCGATAACTTCTTGCTGCGCGAATTTAAGCGCGCGGCCGATCTTATCGCCTGCACCTGCATCGAGCAGCGATTTAATGTCGTTGCCGTCAATTTCTAAATCTTCGATATATACCGGATGCTTTTCGTTTATGATTTTATCCGCCGCGGCTTCGGCTGAGCGGAAGTTTGCCGCGTATCCGGGATTTTGCGTGACTTCACTGAATAGTCTTGCTAAAATGAGAATTTCACGGATATCGATTTTGAGTTTAGTCGATTCATAATTACCGACCATTAATTCTTTAATGGCTGTCTCCATGCCGTATTTCACGGCAGTTTTATTTTCGCTTACAGGGCCATTGACAAGCAGCCTGAAAGTCAGAAAAACGAGGGCTGATATTTTGTCGAAATCTTCCCGGCTGAATTTAAGTTCGAATAAAGATTTAATTAATTTTTTATATTCGTAATTTATGATTTTCTTTCCGGCAGAATAGTAAAGGCTGAAGATTATAAGATACGCTAATTTTATTTCGCGTCCGTAAAAGTTGAGCGCCGCAAAAATTTCGTAATACTTATCGCTGAAATTAAAATACGATTTATCGTGTTCCGTCGGTATTATGTTTTTATAATATTTATGGAATATTTCGTGCCAGACTTTTATTTCGATGAGATATCTGAGATATTTGGGGCCGTCGTTAGATTTAATATCGAAAAATTTTACAAGTTCGCTCATGATTCTTTCCGGCGCGGCATTTAAAATAAGCGGCGAAAGTTTTTGCGCGGCTTGGAAAGTGGAAGGTTCTATATCAAAACCGAATTTAGCGGCCTGTCTGACCGCCCGCAGGATTCTAAGCGGGTCTTTAGTGAATCGGGCTTCGGGCGATATTACGCATTTGATCTCTTTTTTTTTGTAACTGGCAAGGCCGTCAAAAAGATCTATCAACTCGAGGTTGTTGAGGTCACATGCCATGGCGTTTATCGTAAAATCGCGTATCGCCAGGTCATTTTCCAAGCTCAATGGAGGAGGCTCTCCGTCGTTATAAGAAGTTACGTCGTAGGGCGATTTATTGATCACTACGAGCACCGTTCCGTGTTTCATGCCGTAGGGCACCACGCTTTTAAAAATGCGCCTGACATCCTCACAGCGTGCGTCGGTAAGTATATCGTAGTCTTGCGGCTCTTTGCCGAAAATTATATCGCGTATGGCGCCGCCCACTAAATAAGATTTATAACCGGCTTGAGATAATTTCGAGGCTATTTTAAATATATCTGGTTTGATTTTGTCGCGATCTATTATCATATTCGCGTTGATTATAACAAAAAAGGAGCAGTTAAGCAATTAAAATTTGACATATGATAATATTTATAGTATATTAAGCGCATGGAAAAAAAAGTTATAAAAGCTATAGTCACGGCATTCGCGCTGTTAATTTTATTGATTATCGTTTCTACCTGTTTTTCGGCGTCTGAGAGATATTTTGAGGACGTTTCCTACGACGCTAAAAAACTGCCGGTCGGAATCAACGAAATTAAAGAACTTGACGGCAATAAGCGTTATTATAAAATAAGAACTTACCGCGGCAGGGTGTTGACGCTTACGTCGCATGATTATGACGGAACGCTCAGAGTTATCGATTTCGAAGATTTTAACGCGGCTAAAGTCGAATATGAGTATGACGACGATGATAATTTGATTAAAATAACCAAGTATAACACCAGTTTAAAACCGGTTAAAACCGAAACTTACAAGCCTAAAAAGAAAAAATAGTGTAAATCAACTTTAACTTTAACTTGAAATTTAAATTAAATAATAATTTATTGCGACGGAGGAAAAAATGAAAAAAATAGCTGTAATTCTTTCGGGATGCGGAGTATCTGACGGTTCCGAAATACACGAGGCCACTCTTGCGCTTCTTAATATATCCTCTAACGGCGCGGCCTATCAGTGCGCTTCCATAAATGCCCCGCAAACGAGAGTAATGGACCATTCGGCTAAAAAAGAAATGCAGGAAACCAGAAATATCATGGTAGAAGCCGCCCGTATCGCGCGCGGCGAGATCGTCGATATTTCTCAGATATCGCCGAAAGATTACGACGCGGTAATATTTCCCGGCGGCTTCGGCGCGGCGCTCAATCTTTGCGATTTCGGCCTTAACGGCGGCGAGGGCACTAAAGTGAATCCGGCGGTCGAAAAACTTATTAAAGATTTTCATGCCGCTAAAAAGCCCATAGGCGCTATTTGCATCGCGCCGGTTATCGTGGCGCGCTCGCTTGCGGCGTATAAAGTGAAAGTGACCATCGGAAACGATCCTTCTACGGCCGCCGCCATCAATAAATGGGGAGCGGAGCACGTCAACTGCGCTGCAGAAGAGATATGTTTCGATCCGAATAATCTCGTAGTAACTACGCCGGCATATATGCTCGCGCGGGATATAGCTTCACTTAACCGCGGAGTCGAAAAATTAGTTAAAAAAATATTATCGCTTTAGTATATAACCGGCGGAGAATATATCTTCGAACGAATATGGCAAAAGGCTAATATAGTAAGCGTAAAGTTAACGGTGGAATTTAAATTAATACGATGAACGGCATAGAAAATATTATAAAGATCGCAGTAAGCGAGATTGAAGAGCCGCACCGCTCTCCCGGTTTTTTCGAAGGGTTGAAAAAAACGCGGGCTGACGGGCAAAACGGCTGTCAAATCGATAGCGCGATCGTCGAATTGCTTGAAATAAAAACGGCAAGCGCCTCTTATATATCTTCGTGCGAAGCCGTGACGGGCTTTATCCGCTCAAACGATTTCGTTTTAGCGCGTAATCTTATGGCGTTCGGACTTATTGCCGCCGTTTCATTTTTTTCAATTAAATTCTGTACCGCCGATAATATTATTTTCGCCTTATATGGCGCGACTGCATATTATATTCTGCTGATATTACTCTCGCCGCTTAAAATTAAAAAGTACAAAATTTTAAAAGATCGGGCAGTGCGCGAATATCGAGAAAAGCTAATATCGTTTTCTTGCGGCCTGATTAAAAAATATTCGCTGGATTCCGAATCGTTTCCGATTAATTTAAAAGGCGAGCACCTTTTTGTTAATTTAACCTTCAATAACGGCGTTTACCGTTTAAACGCAAACAATAAATAAGGAGAAGCCATGTCTTTGAATTTACTGCTGGCGCTGAGTCTATTATTTATACTCGCCTTTAAGCGCGAGGGCTTTTGCGCCGCGGATAATTATAATTTTCAGATCATAGTCACGGTGCCTAAAAATACGCCTGCTAAAGATAAAGTTTATATCAGCGGCAATCACAGGTTGTTGGGAAACTGGAAGCCCGGCGCGGCGCTTATGACTAAAATAGCCCCTTACACTTACGAGTTCAACGCTTATATTCCGAAGGCGAAGCGCATAGAGTTTAAATTTAACAGGGGCGATTTTAAAAAGATAGAAAAATCCTTCGAAGGGTTCGATACGCCCAATCGTTTTATTAATCTTGACTGCGGCGGGCAGAATATAATTAAATGCCGTATGGAATGCGAAGTCGAGGCATGGAAAGATATGCTGACTGACAGCGCGGCGGTTCACAGTTATCAGCTGAACCTCATAGGCGGTTACGAGCTGTTTAAACAGGTTGATTCTAAATATATGCAGCTGGCACGCGACGTTATCGTATGGATGCCTGAAGGTTATTGCGACGCTAAAAACCGGGCGAAACGCTATCCGGTACTTTATATGCACGACGGAAACAATCTTTTCGACGCTCGTCTTTCATTTCAGGGCGTCGATTGGGGCGTTGACGAAGCGGTTGACAGGCTCGTCAAGTTAAAGAAGATGAAAGAAATAATAGTCGTCGGCATCTATAACACGGAGGCGCGTCTCGACGAATACGCTCCCATGCGCGATGAAAAACGCGGCGGCGGGGGCCTGGGCGAAGATTATTCGCGCTTTATAGTCGAGGAATTGAAACCTTATATCGACGATAATTTCCGCACTCTCACGGATGCGCAAAACACCGCGGTCGGCGGTTCTTCGCTCGGCGGGCTTATATCGCTTTATATGGGCCTGCAATACCCCGAAGTTTTCGGCGGAATGTTAGTCATATCGCCCGCGCTTTACTGGGATAATTATTCCATAATACCCTGGGCGATTTCAAAAGGCTTCGATAATTCCCGCAATAAGCTTTGGATGGATATGGGCCTTTTAGAAGGCCGCACGGCGCTGCGTTCTTCGCGGCTCTTAGACGGCGAAATCCGTAAAAATTATCCGCGTTTCAAAAATTACAAATACCGCGAATTTAAAGACGCCCAGCATAACGAGGCGGCATGGCGCTCGAGGATACATCTGGCGCTGGCCTTCATGTTCGGGCTTTAAAATAATATAAAGTGGTGGTTTAAATGAGTAAAAAATATAACGATAAGCATGCCGATAAATTAAACGATCCGGGCCGCCGGCAGTGGCAGGACCCCGATCTTCTTTCGGGAGTTTTCGGCGGGCTTGACGGTAAAACGGTCGTCGAGCTCGGCGTTGGCACAGGATATTTCGCAGTAGCGCTGGCTAAAAAATATAAGGCGGCTAAAGTGGTTGGAGTCGATATAAGTTTTGAAATGATTCAGAAGTTTAAGGAAAACGCCGAAGCGCAGGGGATAACCAATGTGTTCTGCGTTAAATCCGAAGAAAACGACACGCTGCTGCGCGATAATTTTGCCGATATAGTTTACCTTATAAACGTTTATCATGAGTTATCCGACCAGCGCCTATTTTTAGAAGAAGCACGCCGCATATTAAAAAAAGACGGCGTTATATTGATAATCGACTGGAAGGCCGAAGAATCTCCGCAGGGGCCTCCTTTGTGCGATCGGGTAAGCCGCGTTTCCATCGAAGAGGAATTGAAAAAACTTAATTTCAGGGAAGTTTCGTCGTCGTTCGAGCTTTATCCCTATCACTACGCCATTAAAGCGTATAAATAAAAGGCCGTTATGGAATTTAAAGTTAAGGCATCCGCTAAAACCGGTAAAATCGAAACGCTTACCATCACAGCTTCTTCAGCAGAGGCCGTTTCCGATATGCTTAAAAAGCAGGATTTATTTCCCGTCGATATTGAAAAGATACCTTTTCAGCCCGGCCTTTTTTTCAGCGCCGAAAATTTCCGCCGCATAAGGTTTATGTTCAGCCGCGGCAAGTACTTGATCGAATTTTCAAGGGTGCTGTCGATGCTTCTAAAGTCGGGTATGTCTTTAAACGAGTCGCTCGGCGTTCTTTCTGAAAAACGCGGCGATTCGGATTATTTCACCGATATAATCGGCGGCGTAAAAAAATCGGTAGATCATGGCATTTCATTTTCATTAGCGCTCGCCCGCCGCCCGGATATATTCGAAGATCTATACGTTAAATCGGCGGCAAGCGGCGAAACTTCGGGAAATTTATGCGGCGTTCTTTCCAATTTATGCGAATATTACCAGAAAAAACAGGCGCTTTATAAAAAACTTCTCGCCGCCGCGGCTTATCCCGCCGTAATATTGGTATTGAGCACTATCGGCGTCGCTTATCTGTTTTTAAACGTGGTGCCGACTTATACTAAATTATTCCGCGAAATGGGCGCATCGCTTCCGCCTATATCGCAGCTCGTTTTTTTCGCCGGCGATTTCATAGGCGCTTTTTATCTGCCTTTAGCATTTATGGCTGCGGCTTTCGCTTTTACGGTGTATAACTGGTTTTCCACTCCCGAAGGTAAAGATTTTTACGACCGCGCCGTTCTTAAAGTTCCGCTTCTTTGCGCCTTTACCGAAAAAAGCCTCTATTCGATTTTTTACCGTACCAGCGGCCTTCTTATTAAATCCGGCATTAATATCGTAAGCGCTCTCGAAGTTGCCGCCAACGTTATTACAAACGGCGTTATAAACGCCAGGATCAGGCAGGCTATAATTTACATCAAAGAGGGAAACACCATAAGTTATTCATTCGAAAAAAGCGGGTTCGCTTCCGATATTATTCCTAAGCTGATTAAAACCGGCGAAGAATCCGCTACGCTTCCCGAGATTTTCAATAATATTTCAGGCGTAATGGATGAAGAGTTAGATTCGCTCACTACGGCTTTTGAATCGCTTTTCGGCCCCATGATCCTGATATTCGTGCTCGCCGTTTTCGGAACGATCATAATCGCGATACTGCTGCCTATGATAACGGCCGCTACGGTCGTAGGCTGATGGTAAAAAGGAGAATAAAAAATGGCTGTCTGGGAGAAGATATTATACGAGTTAAAAAATCGCGGTAAAATAGATAAACCGCGTTGTGACGCTCTGGCGGCTAAAAAACCCGCAGAGGGAATAAAAGAGCTTGTAGCTTCTAAAATATTAGAAAATGAAGCGGCCGCCTATAAATTTTATTTTTCTTCGCTGAAGGCGCGTTCACTCGAAGATATACTTATAGCCGAAGGATTGCTTTCAGCCGCCGGTCTCGAAAAAATCATAGACGAATTCGGCGGGGTGCCGGGCAATCTTAAAGATATACTTATCGAGCGCAATATAATTTATCCGGCGGCGGTTTATAAGGCGATCGCCTTCCAGCACCAGGCCGATTTCATCGATTTGAACGCCGAAAAGATCGACGACGCGCTTTTCGCCAAATTCGATATAAATATAATCAGGCGCTACCAGTTCATACCGCATAGAATGGAAGGCGAAAAATTAGTTATTATAATAGACGATCCCTCCGACGTTGAGCGTATCGAGGAGATCGAATCGGTCATCGGCATTCCTACGCGCGCGCAGGTCGCGATTAAAAGCGATATCAGCCGCGTTATCAATCTTATGATTGAAACTTCTTTGAGCGAATCGACGCTTTTTTCCGATACCGACGATACGCCTCTATTGAAGGCGGTTAATGAGGAAGCCGATGACGCCGCGGCAGACGCCGAATTTTTAAAAACGCTATCAGACATTTCGATAGTTAAAACAGTTGATTCCATTATATTAAAGGCTATCCGCAAGAAAGCCTCCGATATACATTTTGAAGTTTATCCCGAAGGGCTTAAGGTTAAATACCGTATCGACGGCGCGCTTTACGTCGTTAAAACCATAGACGCTAAATCAAAAAATTTCATAATTTCGCGCCTTAAAAATATGGCGAATCTCGACATATCCGAAAAGAGGATACCGCAGGACGGCCGCTTTAAACGCTATATCGACGAGCGCGCCATCGATTTTCGCGTGTCGGTGCTGCCTTCGGTTTTCGGAGAAACCGTCGTTATAAGGGTTCTCGATCAGAACGCTCTGGGGCTCGATATTAACAGACTCGGATTTCCCGAAAACGATCTTATAAGGTTCAAAAAGAATATATTCAAGCCTTACGGCATGATACTCGTAGCCGGACCTACGGGCTCCGGAAAGACCACCACGCTTTATTCGGCGATACGCGCGATTAAAACGCCCGAAGATAAATTCATAACTATCGAAGATCCTGTCGAATATCAAATTCCGGATATCGTTCAGATCAACGTCAATGAGAAGAAGGGGCTTACATTCGCTTCAGGGCTGCGTTCAATCGTGCGGCAGGACCCCGACGAGATAATGGTCGGCGAGATACGCGATTTCGAGACGGCAAATATAGCTATAAACGCCGCGCTGACAGGTCATCTCGTTCTTTCTACTATACACGCTAATAACGTTATAGACGCCATCGGACGGCTTGTTAATATGGGCGTCGATCCTTATCAGTTCGCCGCTTCTTTTAACCTTATAATGTCGCAGAGGCTTATCCGCAAGATATGTTCGAGCTGCCGGCGGGAATGCGAGGCCGACGGCGAGCTCGTTAAATTAATGGGCGATTTTGAAAAGTATAAAGGCATTAAATTTTATAAAGGCGCCGGCTGCAGGTTCTGTCATAACACCGGCTATTCCGGGCGCACCGGCATATACGAAACTATGCCGCTTTCAGATGCCATTAAATCTATGGTAATAGGCCGGCAATCGCCGCTCGAAGTTAAAAAACAGGCCGTGGCCGAGGGAATGACTACGCTGAGGCAGTCGGCGTGGCGGCTTGTGGCCGAAGGCGTAACTACCATCGAAGAGATCAACCGCATGACATTCGAAGATTAGTTCAAATTAATCGAGTTTTGGCATGGAGAATGAATTTAAATAGTGAGTAACGGGGGCATAAATTGGCTGTTATTGATATCGGCGGATATAGCCTGAAAGTATTGAATAAAAATAAAACTTGCGATTTCATATTGCCGCAAAATTGCCTTGGCGGCACTTTTACCCTTCCTTTTATAGACGAGGCGAAGCTGTCTTATGTTTTGGGCCGCGTAAAAAAAGAGGCGCGAGTTTCAGCTTGCGATCTTGTAATACCCGATCAGTGGGCGCGCCAGCTTTTCGTTACCATAACCAACGACGAGGCGCAGGAAAAGATTAATAACGATTATCTCGTGTGGCGCGCTAAAGACCAGATACGCGAAGAAGTCCACTCCGGAGCAAAAATTTGCGCGCATGTCACGGGCATCGAAACCGGCGCGGATAAAAAACAACATATCAGCGCTTATTTATGCCTTGTCAAATACGAAATATTGAATAAAATAACCGATATTTTCGAGCAAAACGGTATCGATATCAACTCCATCGAACTTTCCAGCCACGCGATTTATAATTATATTTCGGCGTCGTGCTCTCCCGGCGATAATTTCGCCGTGATCAATATCGGCTACGAAGTTTGCACTATCTATTTTTTTATAAATTGCCAGCCGGTTTACGTCAGAAT
>CAYTCW010000079.1:0-6777 GCA_964436235.1 uncultured bacterium | reverse complement strand
CGCGGCTGAAATAAAAGAAAAAGAAAGTTATTCGGCCCGCCTTGCTTCTTTTAAAATATTTCCTTCGAGCGCCGATTACGACACTCTCGAGGCGTTTGAAACCAATAAATCCTGCGTTCGGGATAATTTTTTAAAAGAAATCCATCTTACATTCGAATTTTTTTCGTCGAAATTTCCGGCGGCTAAGGTATCGCAAGTGTTTTTGAGTGGCGGCATGTGCAAATTCGGCGGCCTCGATTTTTTTCTGACTAATTTTCTGGCCATAGATACCCGTTATGCGGCCGAAATCGAAAAAATCCAATATCTGGCGCTTTACGCGGCAAAGGAGCAATAGCGCATGGAAAAGAAAATCAGGATGAATTTTTTCGTCGAGGGCAGATCGGCAGTTAAATATTCAAGAAATTTCATAATAGCCAGAGGTTTTATAGTGCTGCTGCCTTTATTATACTTTTGTTATATAGCCTATTATTACCAGCATTACACGGCCGCATATTACGAGGCGGACGCTAAGGCGGCATCGCTGCAGGATCAGATCGATAAATATAAGCGCGAGCTCAAGAACAATAGAATAATGATTATCGATTCGGATACCGGCGAAACGGTTATTAAAAGAGGATTTTTTTATGACTTCGAGACGGCTTTTTGCGATACCGTCGAGATTCTCTTCGATGCGGGCGTAAAGGAAAAAATCGATAAATTTAAAACAGGCATGGCGCAGGGCGTTAAAAAAATAAAAACCGGCGAGCGCGTTATTTTCGAAGGCCTGTTCGCGGCGGCAGCCGAATTCGGAGAGCAAGCCTCCGTCCGTAATTTAAGGCTCGATTTCACGGCAAAAAAGATCGATTTTCAATTAAACTGTCATAAAAGAGAAACTCTGAATAAGTTAATATCTGACCTTCAGGGCCTTAAATGGGCCGAACAGGTCTTCGTTTCGTCGCTGAAAACCTCCGATGAGCAGGTCGGCGCCTATATTATAATTTCATTAAGGGAGGCTGAGCTTTTTGAATGAGCGTGAAAAGTCTAAATTATTCAATATAGCCGTAATCAATGTAATGGCGCTTTTATTCGCCGGGTTTCTGCATATACTTTTGCTTTCGCCGCAAAAAGACGCGGTGGCGGCTCTTGATAAGCCTATCGCGGATCTCGTCGAAAAAAGAGATGCGCTGGCTAAAGAGGCGGCCGCTTTCAACTCGGATAAACTTAGTTTCACATCCGCTCTGCTCGAGCTTAAAACCTATTTTAAAACGAATTTCGCTTCGGCGGGCGTGGAGCTTATCCAGAGCGATCTTACGCTTATCGCAAAGGATATCAAAAACCGTTATTTAAATATGGAATTCGCCCTTAAAAAAATTTACTTCGTTGAAACTCTCGACGTGCGCGCTAATTTTAAATCGGTTGCCATGTATGATTTTTTAGATTTCATCGACGGCGCGCGTTCTAAATATTTTATAGCCGCTAAGATGATAACGCTCGACAGGCTCGATGAAAAAGAACTCGATATCTCTTATGATTATTATATACCGTTTAACGAGTTTAAAATCAGAAAATTGATCGAAGGCGGATTTTAATGGTTGATAAAAGATGCGCTGCCGGTAAAAGAGGCTTTTCAATAATAGAACTGCTGGCCGTAATATCGATAATATCGATACTGTCTTCCATAGCTGTTTTCAATATAGCTTCGCGGGCGAAACTCGCTAAAGACGCATCCGTTAAAAACAATCTAATGATTATAAGAGGCGCGCTCAGCCGCTATTACGCGACTAATTTGAAATATCCCGATTCAATAGAAAAACTTGCCGGTACGGAATTAAAAACAGTCCTTTTAAAATGGGATGCGGCGAATTCTTCCGGCGATATAGCTTACGACCGCGAAAACGGCTCGGTATATCTCGAAGCTGAAGGCGGCGGCCGGCCGGCCGGAAAAGATTTTAACGGCGTCAGCTACGGCGATTATTAAACTTGAAGGAAAATAAGGAATATAGTATTCATGGATAAAGTTTCAGGGCGCTATAAAAAGCGTCGCTTTATATTCATAGATAAAACGATGGCTGCTGCCGGGGCAGGAGCTTTCACGCTAATAGAGGTTTTAAGCGTGGCGGTTTTTCTTTCGATTATAAGTATGGCCGTCATACAGGGTTTTGAGCATAGCGTCAAAAAACAGAAAGAAGAAAACCTTCGCGGCGCGCTTAATTCGGTGCGTTCTGCCGTCGATATTTATTATTTGGACCGCCTTGCGGCCGAACCCGCGCTCGCTCACGAAAAAAGATTTCCTTTATCGCTCGGCGAACTCGTCGAAAAAAAATATCTTCGTGCAATACCGCAGGATCCTTTAACCGGCGATTCTTCGTGGGAAATAATTTTGGTCTCCGAAAATGAAAAGCGCGTTTTTGATATTAAATCAAAGGCGCGCGGGGCGGCGCTCGATGGAACGCTTTATTCAAACTGGTAACGGTATAAAGAGGAATTTTAATGAAAGATAATTTTTATGAAAATATAATTAAAGATTCGCCGTCGGGTTATGCTTACTGCCGTATTATTTTAGACGGCGCGGGCCTTCCCGTCGATTTCGAATATATCGAAGTAAACGCCTCGTTCGAATCGCTTGCGAAAGTTAAAGCGGCAGATGTTATCGGGCGCAGGGCAACTCAAATTTTTCCAGGTATCGTAAACGGAGAGTTCGACTGGATCGGAGTTTACGGCAAAATAGCTTTAAACGGCGGCAACTATGAATTCGAACAATTTTTCGAGCCGAACGGAAGTTGTTATAAATTATATGTTTATTCACCTGAAAAAAATTATTTTATAGCTATTTTTACCGATATCACAATTGAAAAAAGGAAAGCGGCCGAACTTGAGCTTTTATTCGAACAGGCCAGCCGGCGCGCCTATCAAAATGAAATCCAGCTTAAAAGTGTTTTAAGCGTTTTGCAGTACCGCGGCAAAAAAATGCAGGAATTTCTCGATCACGCCCTTCACGAGGCTATCAAACTTACCGCCAGTAAAATCGGATATATTTATTATTACAACGAGGCCGATAAGCAGTTCGTGCTAAACAGCTGGTCGAAAGACGTTATGAAGGAATGCAGTATCGTGAATCCTCAGACGCTTTACCAGCTTGAAAAAACGGGTATATGGGGCGAGGCGGTCCGTCAGCGAAGGCCGATCATTATAAACGATTTTCAGGCGCCCGATCCGCTGAAAAAAGGATATCCCGAAGGTCACGTTCCGCTTTATAAATACATGACTATTCCTGTTTTTAGAGAGGATGAAATAGTTGCCGTCGTTGCGGTAGCTAATAAGGCGGCCGATTACGATGAGGCCGATCTGCTTCAGCTGACGCTTCTTATGGACGCCGTGTGGAAGCATGTCGAGATTAAAACGGGCGAGCTCGCGCTGTATGAAAGTGAAGAAAAATTCCGTCTGCTTGCTGAGAATTCGAGCGACGTTATATGGCATATCGATAAGGATTATCGTTTTATTTATATCAGTCCCGCCGATTATCGTATGCGCGGCTTTTCTAAAGACGAAGTTGTCGGCACGACCATATGGTCGCTTCTTAAACCCGAAGGAGTGCAGCATGTAAAAGAAGTCAACGCCCGCCGGCTCGATGATGAAAAGCGCGGGGTTAAGACGGGCACTCAGCGTTACGAACTCGAGCAGATATGTAAAGACGGAAGCTGGCTGTGGACTGAAATAACCGTTACTCCCTACCGGACGCGCGACGGCGAGCTTGCCGGTTATCACGGAGTCACACGCGATATAACCGGGCGCAAACTTTATGAAGCTAAACTTTTACAGGCCAATCTCGAACTTCAGAAAGCCGGCGATGAGGCCCGGGAACTTGCAGCCAGAGCGGAAGCGGCCAATAAAGCCAAATCCGAATTTCTCGCCAATATGAGCCATGAAATACGCACGCCGCTTAACGGTGTTATAGGCTTTACCGATTTACTCAAAAATACCGATTTGAACCCGATTCAGAAGCAATATGTCGATAACGCCAATATTTCGGCGCAGTCGCTGCTCGGCATTATTAACGATATACTCGATTTTTCCAAGATCGAGGCGAATAAAATCGAGCTCGAGCTTATAACCACCGATATCGTCGAACTTTTAGAAAACGCTTCCGATATTATAAAGTTCCAGGCGGCGAAAAAAAATCTCGAGTTATTGCTTAATATCGACCCCGATATGCCGTCGCTCGCGCTTGTTGATCCGGTCAGGCTGCGCCAGATTCTTGTAAATCTTTTGAGCAACGCCGTTAAATTCAGCCAGAAGGGCGAGGTCGAGCTTAAGGCGGTTTTCACCCGCATAAATGAGTCTAAGGGCAGATACTATTTTGAAGTGCGCGATACGGGAATCGGTATAGACGAAAGTCAGCGCGATAAATTATTCAAGGCGTTTTCGCAGGCCGATACTTCTACGACCAGAAAATACGGCGGCAGCGGTCTCGGGCTTATAATTTCTGACCTGCTCGCCGAAAAAATGGGCGGTAAAATTGAATTTAGAAGCCAGACCGGCCGCGGAAGCGAGTTTTACTTCACGATAGAAACTGAATTCGCGCATAAAGATAAAACCGGTGAAAACGGTTTCGAAAATATTAAAAGAATTTTAGTAATCGATGATAATGATAATAACCGGCTTATATTAGAGCATCTATTCAAAAGTAAGGGCGTTGAATTCACCGGTTGCGCCGACGGTTACAGTGCTCTTAAATTGCTCGAGTCGTCGGAGTCTTTCGATGCGGCGATCGTCGATTATCATATGCCTTATCTTGACGGCATTGAAACCATTAAAATAATGCGCGATAAATTAAAAATGACTCCTGAAAAGCTGCCGGTCATTCTTTTGCACAGCTCCTCCGATGACGTTGAGCTTATCGCCGAGTGCAAAAAACTCGGAATTCGTTTTAATCTTATTAAACCCGTTAAACTTTCAGAACTGTTTTATTACCTTAAAAATATAAAATGCGCCGACGGTCTGCAGGGCGTCGAAATTAAACGCGACGCGCTTCGAGGCCGTGCCATCGAATCGCTTAAAGATCATAAATTCAGCATATTGATAGCTGAAGATTCTTCCATAAACATGCTTCTGATTACAACCATGATTAAGCGTTACCTGCCGGGGGCGAAACTTATAGAGGCCTCAAACGGCAGAGAAGCTCTCGATACTATTCCAAATTCTAAAATAGACCTTATTCTCATGGATATTCAGATGCCTGAAATGGACGGTATCGAGGCCGCGCGCCGGATAAGAGCTTTGCCGGGGCCCAAACGGGATGTTGCGGTTATCGCTCTGACCGCGGGCGCGACGAAAGATGAGAAAGAAAAATGTATGGCGGCCGGAATGAACGATTTTTTAACTAAACCCGTCAACAGCGAAAATTTGAGAAGAACGCTCGAAAAATATCTCGGCCGCGCCGTTGAATCCGATATAAAATCCGGCTCCGGCGCTGGAACGACAGGGAATAACCGTGAAAATGAATGTAGTTTCAAAGCCGACGAACTTTTAGATAATTTAAATAACGATAGGCAGTTATTTAATGAAATACTTGAAATGGGATTAATAAAAATGGCCGATTATATCAAAATTTTTACCGCCGCAGTTGACGGGCGCGATGTTTTAAAGATAAAAAAATATGCCCATTTAATTAAAGGCTCTTCGCATAGTATGACATTTAACCGCCTGGCCGCTCTGGCTGAAACCGCTTAAAAAAACGCGGAAGCGCCTCCTGAAATAAACGACGATATCGTTAAAGATATCGAATTAGAATGGAAAAAGCTGAAGATTATCATAAGAGACGCCGTTCTATAGGCGCTCTAAAAAATAATATGCGAGGTTATTAATATGCTTAATGGTTATATTAGCGCTTACAATACCAGAAAGGCTTTTACTTTAATCGAAGTGCTTGCCGTCGTCATTATAATCGGCGTGCTCTTCGCAGCCAGCCAGCCTTTGATAGGCGATTCCGCCCGTAAAACTAAGGAAAGCGTTCTTAAAAATAATCTGCGTTCGGTGCGTGAAACCGTGTCGCGGTTTTATAAAGATCATGAGCGCTATCCGGCCGGACTTGAAGAACTTGTAAATAAAAAATATATAATGACGCTGCCGGTAGATCCGATAACCGAAAAAAACGATACCTGGACGATAATTCCTTCGGCGCCTGGCGCCGGCGATTTCTACGATCTTAAATCAGGCGCGCGCGGACAAACTTTAGAAAAGGTTAAATATGAAGATCTATAAAAGACCTCGCGGAAGCGTGGTTATAGTTATTATTTTATTTATCGCTATCAGCGCGGTTATGGCGTATAAACTCGCAGTTAATTCCGCCCTGCGGGTTAAAAACGCCAATGAACAACTTTTGAAAGCCTATCTTAGCGAGTATAATCACGCGCTGCTAAGATTTTATACCGTCGAAAAAAAATGGCCGCGCGATATTTCCGAACTTGCTTCCAAACCCGGATATCTGCGTCAATTATCCCCCGATCCGTTCACTAAAAAAACTGACTACCTGCTTATCGAAGAAAACGGCCGTAAATATATAGTATCAGCTTCCGCTGAAAAAAGTTTTAGCGGCGAGGCCTACAACACTCTCTGCGTTAATGCCGCCCGTAAGTTCGTGCGTGTCAAAGGCGGCAGCCGTCAATAATGCGCCGACCGGGTACGGGGACGGGAAACCGGGATGGAGGGAAAGAAAGGACCAATGGCCCTCTCTTCCCCTCCATAGCCTCCCAATCTCTCCCGAATAAAAAGGCTATTATCATAGCCTTTTTATTTTAG
>CAYTCW010000078.1:1445-21302 GCA_964436235.1 uncultured bacterium | reverse complement strand
GTTTTTTCGATCGTATTGCCGCGAACGGCTATATCGTTTAATATTTTATCGTATGGCGGTCTGAATATAGAGGACCGCGAATTATCTTCGATAGAGTATATTATGCGGTACGACTCAAGAATGCGGCCCATTACGGCGCCTGAAAGCGCGTTCGATTTTATAAGCCATGAACGCATAACAAGCCCGGGATCGCAGGCGCCGCCTATAACGGCGGAAGCTGCCGGCAGAAGACCGCTTTCAGAAACGCCCGTCGATTCAAGCCGCCGCTGAAGGGCAAGGGCCGCATGACCGCCCTGTGAAAAACCGGCGATATAAACCCTGCCGCCGGCCGGGTATAGCGCCCGCCAGGCGAGAAATTCTCTGACCGCTTTTAAAAAATTATCGCAGTCGGCCGCGACGCTTTCGGCATGAAAATAAGGATGAAACCCGCCGCGCTCGCCGAGACCTACATAATCGGCCATAGCAGCGGCAAAGCCGTTAAGAACGAAAACGCTCGCGACGGCTTCGGCCTCTGAACATGAGTTAAGCCGCGAAGGCGCGTCGCGGTCTTCGAATATAGTTCCGTGCTGGTAGCTGACTAATTTTAACTCGCCGGCGGCATTCGACGGCAGAGCCAGAAGCCCGCTTGATATAACCGGAAGGCCTTTATAATCGACGGTACTATAATCGATACGATAATAAACGACTCCGTCAACCGGCGCATGCGAGTTATTTTGAACGGGGCTTAAAGTTTTATTCAATAAATCGGCCGGAATTTTATTTTTAACGAAAAACGCTTTTATATCTTCGATATTCCGCGAGGCTATCTGCGAAGCCGAAATAAGCCGCGGCGCGCATTCGGCCGGCTGCGGAGCCAAAACGCCGGCGAAGCCGCAAATAAAAAAAGCCAGTAAAACAACTAATGCTTTAGTTAATCTTCGACTTGTAGTTGTCGTAAAATTCTTAGTTATAGGTATATTTATATTTGTTGTGTCTGTTCCACTATTTGTATTAGTTCTATTAGTTCTATTAGTTCTGCTATTTGTATTAGTCTTATCTGTTCTATCTATATTCGTTGTATCACTTTTATTTGCCGTATTCATTGCATTACTTTTGTTCATCCTATAATTTCCTTTCTATTTTTAATTCTATTTCTATTCTTATTTACTTTAATCGATTTTCGGATATACGTAACTGCCGTCGCCGTTATCGAAAAACCCCATTTTTTTCCAGAAATTAATGGCGGTAAACCTTACGCGGTCGGCTATTAAAATTTTATATTTAGTTTTGAATAATTCGATAATAGCTTTAGCGTAGCCGTGGCGCTGATATTCAGGATAAACGGTAATCGAGCATATTACCAGAGTGCTATTTTTAATAATAACTCTTGCCTTGCCGACTCTTATTAAATCATATTCAATATTTATCCAGGTATATTCGGAATCAGGCCTGTCTTTTTCGAGAATCGTAAAGGTTAATTTATCATCCATACTATAATCCTGACTAATTGAAGTATATTATAATTAAGAAATATATTAATTGACTAATATGTTAATTAACTAAATATATTAATTATGTAATATACTCTATTTAAAGACTTTACAACATCAAATCGCGATTGCAAAAATGCAATCGACCTACGCAAAACCTTCACAGAAGGCCAGCGCGTTTTTACCGAGATCGGCAAGGTAATAACCGCCTTCGAGCGCCGCAAATCTTTTTTGGTGGCCCATTTTAATCGACGCGTTTTTAAGTATCCGGCCGATCTGATAAAAATCAAAGGTTTCGAGTTTTTTTCCGACATCGTACTTATAGGCGTCAAAACCGGCGGATGCGGCTATTATATCGGCATTTTTAATTTCACGCATCCGGTCTTCGAGCAGCTTGATATAATCTAAATTATTGTCGGCGTAGGGATTTATCACTACCGCTTCAGGCCAGCTTTTAAGCGTGTCGATAGTGCCGTCGCCCGTGTGCGCGTCAAAATCAACGACAACGGCGCTATTTATAAGGCCGGCCGCTTTCAGCTTCAAAAGCGCTACGGATACATTACAAAACGCGCAGTAGCCCCAGCCGGTATCAGCGCCGGCGTGATGGCCGGGCGGGCGAAGGCAGGCGAAAACCGCTTCGTTTGAAAAATAAGATATTTCGGCGGCTTTAACGGCCGCACCGGCGGCAAGCATAGCCATTTTATAAAGCGGCTGGTCTTTTTTAACTTCCAGATAGCGTTTTTGGGTATGCGCTCTTAAAATATCTTCTTCCGCGGCGGGCGGCGAAGGCAATATTTGAAACTTTGTGGTATCGCTAAATTCAGACATGACAGCTTCCATGCGCCCCGCAACGGAAGCGCTGTCGGAGGCATAAGACGAGTCGTAAAATTCTTCGTTAAATATAATTTTCATAATCGGCATTATAACTCAATACCAATCAAGTTGTCAAGTATGACAGAGCAATGTGTCAGATCTTTTTACCCGGCGCGGCACACTTCAAACCCGGTAATTTTCTAAAAGAGCGTCAGCTATGCCTATACGATTATTTTCGTTGTTATTGAGGTAGGCGAAACTTTTTTTAACTATAGAACTGCCATTGACTTCATCGTTGGCGCCGTAAATTTTATTAAGGTCTATAGCCGTTATTGCGCTCGATTTAAGCGCCGTTAATTTCTGAGTATAACTGCCGTTAGCGTTCTTAACAAATTTGAGCAGCTTCAGGCGGTCGAATATTTGATCATTTGCGTCTATTATGCCGTCTTTATTGCCGTCGTATTTAGCTAATTCGCTGAAGCCGTCGGCGGCGCCATTCTGATCGCCGAATAATTCTTTTCCGTTATCGATTATTCCGTTATTATTCGTATCTAAGGCGAGCACTGCGTCATTTCCTTTAGTGACGGCCATTTTATCGAGCGCGCCGTCGGCGTCGATGTCAAAAAGCGCGCCGTCATCAGCGTTAGTTAACTCATAACCATTTCCATCCATATCCAATATGAGCGGATCGGTTTGTTTGCGATCGATAAATTGAACCCGGCCTTCAACTATGCTTATTTCAATAGAGACTTCGACCGCCGCAATGCGCGCGACGGATTCAGCAGATGGTGAAGATGTTTTGTTGTTTATTATGTTTTGAACCTTAGACGCTAAATCGCCGAGAGATTGTTTAACCTGACTGCCGCTTGATTTATTAGTTAATTTAGCGAAATTTGCCATGAATTTTTCGACATTCTGCCTGAATTTATCTTTATCGTCGAAAAGCGGCTCTAAAAGCCTGAATAATTTATCTAATTCATGGTTGATGACCGGATCTTCCGCGTAACGGGATACATAACTATCTGCTTCAGCCGCCGTAAAGCCGTTATTGGTAAGAGCGTTTTTTAAAAAGCTGAGCGCGCGGGCTGAATCTGAAATATTAACGCTGTCGAAAGATTCGCCGTCAGAGCTGCCTGAATTAACTATAGCGGCGATTCCTGCATTTGAATCAACCGCCGGCATGACATTTCGAGCTCCGTTATTTAATCCGGATGAATTTACGGCTGCCGAAGAACCGGCGCCGCTTAAATTGATTTGAGAAAATGAAGTGAAATTGACGGATAAATTTAATTGAGAAAAATTGATTATATCAGCCATAATAACCGCCTCCATGCGGCCGCGCGACTCATAAACGCGCGTCCTATATTTATTGATTCTTTCAATCCTTGAAAGAAAAACTTCCCCCATTTCGTTATCGGCTTTAACTGCTCAAAACTTTAGCATTATTTTGAAATTTATTTTTTTATTCATTTCAAGCAATAAGTGAATTATGACAAAATTATTTACTACTTTATTATTAAAAATTATTAAAAAAATTGAATTAATCCGTTAAATATTATATAATGTAGAATCACAGAGAAAGAGGAAATATCAGCATCAACATTAGCAGATATACATTCATAATATAGGCGGATAATAATGAAAAAGAAAATAATCGATATGTTTTTACTTGCCATGGGCAAGATCAGAAGATTTTACTATCATAAATTCAGCAAAGCGCATATACTGCGCAATCATAAAAGGCGCGAGGGCGAATGCGCCCGCTGCGGCACATGCTGCAAACTTCTATTTAAATGTCCCTTTTTAGATGAATCGCAGACTCCGTCGCTATGTAAAATACATAATTCGCGGCCGATGAACTGCCGCATTTTTCCGGTTGACGAACTTGATATGCGCGACCGTGATATAGTTAGTAAAGACACCAACTGTGGATATACTTTTAAGAAAAAATAATAAATAAATCAAGCGAACAGGCGAATTTAAAGTTTATTTAAACTATAATGATGAACAACAGGTGATCTGTAATGGTTAATCGCGCCGGTAATAAAAATCGATCGGCCGCCTCAGATTCGGCAGGCGGCGGCAAATCTTCGGTTTTGACTTCAACTTCGGCTTCGGCTTCAACCCGTAAAATTATTTTAGTTGACGGCACTTTACGCGAAGGCGAGCAATCGGCCGGGGTGTTTTTTACATCCGGCGAAAAAGTCAAATTAATAAAGCTGATGGATAAAGCCGGAATCAATATCGCCGACTGCGGCATGCCGGCCGTTTCAAAAGATGAATTCAAGGCTATAGAAAAGCTCGCGGCGCTCGACGGCCTGTCGATACGCATAGGCGCTTCGGTAAGGTGCCTTATGCCCGAGATAAAGTTATTCAGCGATACGGGCGCAAGCGATTGTTTCATAATAGTTCCTGTCTCTGACATACACATAAAAGAAAAATTCAAGATGCGGCGCGGCGAATATATCGAATATGTTAAAAGCTGCGTCGAATACGCCGGCGAATTAAAAATACCCGGCATTCACCTTGCTTTAGAAGATATGAGCCGCACCGACGAGGAATTTTATTTAGAATTAATTAAAGCGGTCGCCGCAATGAATATTAAAGCGCTGAAGGCGTTTTATCTGTGCGACACTGTGGGCGTAGCGCTTCCCGATAAAATTAAATATCAGGCGGATACGGTACTCAATATATTAAACAAAACGCGGCCCGGCCTCGGAATACATTGCCACAACGACTACGGCCTCGCGCTGGCAAATACTTTAAGCGCGTTCGACGCCGGCGCCGATTATCTGACATTCACGCAGAACGGCATAGGCGAAAGGGCCGGCAACGCTAAGTATCACGAACTTATAATGTCGTTGGTCAATCTTAAAAAATGTAAACTAAAAGTTGATAACTCTTATTTATCCTTATTATCGAGGACGGTGGAGGAAATTTCGGGCATATTCGTATCGGCGGTCGAGCCGGTCGTAGGTTATAACGCATTCCGCCATGAGAGCGGCATTCACGTATCCGGCCTTTTACGGGACCGTAAAATTTACGAAGAATATAAACCCGAGGACATCGGCAAAAAAAATGAATTTGTGCTCGGCAAGCACACCGGCACGGCACTCATCGATAAATTACTGCGCGAATATTTTACGGGCGTCGAATTCAGCCGCGGCGAAATATTACAAATATTGAATATTGTTAAAAAGATTCGCGTTTCGGCTAAAAAAACAGATTATACCGCTATCCGGCGTTCGCTTTCAAGTTTTTACGACAGGGCGCTCGGCGGCGTTCATATTGCCGAATTCACCAAAATAGTTAAATCGGTTTTAAGGCAGCGCAATAAAAACGCGGCGCGATAAATTTAAAATTTAAAATTAAAGATTTATTTATGAACTGTCAACTGTCAACTGTGAACTGTGAATTGTGAATCATGAAAACATATAAAACTATTTACGATAAAATATATGCGGGCGCGGCGGCAGCCGAATTTGATAAAATAGGCGGCTATGCGGCGCTAATTCCGAAGTTAGTGCTCGGGCATGATCCGCTCATAGCTATAATGGTAGATGATTTTGAAAAGAACGGATTTAAAATAAATAAATCGATAGCTGATAAATGCCTATTCACCGCCGATCATTTCGCTCCGCCGGCGAGCGTCGAACGCGCCAATATTCTTAAAAAATTCCTTGATTTTTCATTTAAAAATAAAATAGCCGGTCTTAAAATTTTTGAAGGAATATGCCATCAGTTAATGGTAGAGCATAGCGGCATAAAGCCGTTTTCATATATCATAGGCTCGGACTCGCACACATGCACGGCCGGCGCTCTTTGCTGCTTAGCAACTGGCTACGGCAGTATGGATATAATGCACGCATTAGTCAGAGGCTATATTTATGAAAAGAAATTTCCGGCGGTTAAGGTATCGTTTAAAAACGCCGCGCCGAAATTTATCGACGGGCGCGACATCGGGCTTATATTAATTAAAAAGACCGGCGAAGGCGGCGCTAACAACACGGCGCTTGAATATTTCGACGAATCAGGCGCGCTCGCTATGGACGACAGGTTCTCGACGGCATGCGCGGCGGTCGAAACCGGAGCGGCCGGGGCTATATTCGCAGCCGATAATATACTAATAAACTATATAGCCGAAAGAGGCGGCGCGCCCGAATTTAACGAGGCCGCGCTCGAGCGGTATTACCGCAATATTACATTCGAATACGACGGCGTTATAGATATCGACCTCGCCGATATGAAGCCGTTAATAGCCGTGCCGCATGATTTTTCAAATATAATTCCGGCGGGCGGCCTTAAAAATAATATAGCGCTCGATCAGGTTTTTATAGGCTCCTGCGCGAGCGGCCGGCTTTTAGACTTCGAGCGGATGTGCGCTTTAATAGATAAATTAGAGGCGCAAAAGCGCGGGCGTATTTATAAATCATCAACGGCGGCCGCCGCAAAGGAAAACACCGGCAGCAAAGGAAGCATCCGCCGTAACAAAAAAACGCGGCTTATCATAACGCCGGCGTCGCAGACAGTTTTTATAAAGGCAATGAAAGCCGGATATATCGAAAAACTGATAAATTTCGGCGCGGTGATAACCAATCCGTCATGCGGCCCCTGCGGCGGCATCGACAAAGGAATACTCGCCGATAACGAAACCTGCCTGACGACGGCTACCAGAAATTTTAAAGGCAGAATGGGCCCGCCGACTTCGTCGGTTTATATATCGTCGGCTGCCACGGCTATTTACAGCGCCTACACAGGAATTATAAGCGACTGGACTGAGATAAAATGTGTGAATTAATTAAAACCAAATTTATCTTCGATAATTTAGCGGCCCGTGTTTTCGGCGATAACATCAACACCGATCAGCTTCATTCGCCTTCTAAATTCGGCATAAATAAAGACGCGTTGCGTTCGGATTATATCAATAATATAACAAAAACAAATGCTGACGAAGACGATGACACGCGTAATTTACTAATAATAGCCGGCCATAATTTCGGCATAGGCTCCTCGCGCTTCTCGACGCCGCTCGCGCTTAAAAACGAAGGCGTTAAATGCGTTGCCGCCCTATCTTTATCGCGTATATTCGAACGAAATTTAGCCGCGGCCGGAATATTTCCGCTTACGATATCCGGCTTAAATCGAGACGCTAAATATAGAGAGATAATCAATTGTAAAGTTTTATCCGCGGCAGTTAAAATAAAGGCCGGCAAAAATGATCAGGCAGCGACGGCTGAAATTAAAATAAAGGCCGGCGGCGAAATTATCACATTAACCGCCGGCATGGATATGTTCTTATACTCCGTGGCGGCTTCAGGCGGGATGGTGAATTATGTCACAAACGATTAAAGATAATATAAATTACAAAGATTTTATATTCGACACCGCCGTTATCGGCGCGGGACCGTCGGGGCTTTCGGCCGCCGTGCGGGCGCGTTTCATTAAATCGCGCGGCGCATATCCTATGTCGGCGGTCGTCTTCGATTCATCCGAAACGGCGGGCGGTTTGGCTAATTTAGGCGGCACTAAATTAACCGGGCCCGCTTTTACGCTCGAGCGCGGCGAATTAATATTGAAATTATTAAAAGATATTGAACTATTCGATATACCGATAATCGGGCAAAAAGTGATCGAGGTCAAAAAATCAACGCGCGGCGGCGAATTTATAATTAAAACCGAATCAGGAAACGAAGCTAAAACCGGAGCAAAAATCATAACAAATTCCTACCGCGCTAAAAGCGTTATCATAGCTTCGGGCATGCGCCCGCTTTCGAACGAACTTCAATATTTTAATAAAGGCATCGAAATTACCTATATGGGCTATGATTTCATCAATAAAATGATATCCGGCTTTATAAACGACGCTGCGCAAAATGATAAAAAATTCATCATATACGGTAATAAATATTCGCTTAACCTGATTAACTTCGTGATATCGGCTATAAACGGCTTGAAAGTCGATTTCAATAAAATGTCGCCGCTTTTTTTAATTAACGCCGATGATAAAGATATTCAAAAAATCAAGACAGGTAAAATATTCAAAAAATATCCATTCTTATTTTCATTCGGTAAAATTATTAAATTTTCCGGCGCCGCCCGGCTTGAAAGCATTATCGTTGAATCAGCTTCAAAATTAAGGCAGGAAGCGGTTGACCGCGTTTTATTAGATTATAATTCCTTCGAACTCGCCCCTGATTTTGATATTAAAATACCGAAGGCGGAAGCTATATTTACAGCGGCCGGTTTCATTAAAACGGACGCAGGCGCTAAAACTAAAATTAAAGGGCTTTACGCCGCCGGCGATATATGCGGGCCTTATTATTCGGTAAGCCGGGCCATAGCAGGAGGAATCACCGCCGCATTCTCGGCTTACGAATTCGTTATGCGCGAAAAAAAACACATTAAAAATTTTTCGATATTCGCCTATAAGGCGTCGAATTTCACTCCGGGCATCGATTACCGTGAAATATCAGTCAATTTGAATATAGATAAGATCGCCGTGCTTTCGCAAAGCCGCAAGATAAAAAAAATACTTGCGCCAGAGTTAAAAAACACTCCGGCAGACGATTTTAATAAAATACTTGAATATTTTAGCATTTACAGAGTTCTGGATATTAATGATTTTAATAAAATATCGAAATTATTGAATATTCCATTAATAGAATTAAGCCGGCTGGTAGAATTTATGATCGAAGAAAAATTAGCCGGAATTTATTGTAAATGACATAATTAAGTTTTGCCGCCTATTGAAATAAAATAAGATTTATTATATAATTAGCCGTTAACATTCAACATAAGTAATTACTGACGACTAATGACTAATGACTAACGACTGAAGAAAGGCATTGATTATCGAATATGAAATATAATCAAAATGACGCCGCCGTCGAGGCTTTAAGAAATGAAATCGCCGCCTTTATTGAAAGCGGCGGCGCACTCGGCGATAAAGAGCGAAGCGATAAGTTCAATAAATTATCGATAGCGCTGTTTAAACTTCAATTTAACGCCATAGAAAGTTACGCGCGCTACTGCGTTAAAAAAGGGATAACTCCCGATAATATAAACGATTACCTTCAAATACCGCCCATGCCGGTTTCGGCCTTTAAATCCGACGATATATTCATATATTCCAATAATGAAATATATCTCACCTTCAAAACATCCGGAACTACAGGCAGCGAGCGCGGCCGCGCATATTTCAGCAAATCGTGCGCCGAACTCACATCGCTGGCTATTATCGAAAACGCTAAAAATTTCATGTTTCCCGATAAAATAAATACGCGCTTTTTACTCGTAGCGCCCCCGCCGGAAGCGGCGCCCGAATTAACGATGGCCTTCGGCATAACCGAGGTTATGAAAAATATCGGAACGCTTGGCGGCAAGCATTATATAGGCAAAGACGGCCTTAATATCGACGAATTTTTGGCTGAGATCAAAGTATGCGAAAAAGACGGCACGCCTGTTTCGATTATAGCGCCGTCATTTGCCATGGTGGTTATTCTCGATAAATTAGCCGAAAAGAATATCGCATTTAAAATGGCGCCCGGCTCGCGCGTTCTCGATGCGGGCGGATTCAAGGGCAGAAGCCGCGAAATATCGAGGCCGGACATGCTCCGCTCGATGGAAGAACGCTTCGGCATAAAGCCGCAGTATTGCATAAACGCCCTCGGCATGAGCGAACTCGGCACGCAGTACTACGACGATAATCTTAAAAACCACATAGCGGGCGTAAACGCGCCGGCCGCCAAGCGCAATCCGCACTGGGCCAAAACTTTAGTTATGAAACTCGACGGCGCCATGAACTATTTAGCGCCGCAAACGGCCGGCGTAAAAGGCGCGCTCGTTCATTTCGACCTTTCGAACTTCGACCGCGCGCTGGCCATATTAACCGACGATCTCGGCTGTTATAAAGAAGACGGCTTCGAAGTCTGCGGCCGCATCAAAGAAGGCGATCTGAAAGGCTGCTCGCTCACTATAGAAGAACTGATAAAAAGCTGATACAAAGTTAGTAAAAGTGATTAAAAGATCATTTTAATTCTGGTTTCAAACTTATAATTTTTATTATATTAAGGAAGTGGTGGTAATGTCGTCAAATCTTAAATCACAAAATTTATCGATAATGATGACCGATATACAGGGATATACAAACGCGAGTTCATCGTCATCGCGCGAGGAGATAATCGGGCTTATAAGGCGCCATAACCAGCTTATGATACCCGTTATCACCTTTTACGGCGGCACTATAATCAAATCGATCGGCGACGCCTTCCTGTGCACCTTCGCCAGCGCTACCGATGCGGTGGTATGTTCGATCATCATTCAACTGCTGCTTAAAGAATATAATAAAAAACAAAGAGACGAGCTTAAAAAGATGATGCTGCGCGTAGTTATCAATACCGGCGACGTGAGCATTGAAAAGAACGATATATACGGCGACGCGGTCAATATAACCGCCCGTATGGAAGGGCTCGAATGCTTTCCGGGCGGCTCGATCGGTATAAGCGAATCCACCTATTTACTGATGAACCGCAACGAAATAGTTACCGAAAAAATCGGACCGCAAACGCTTAAGGGCATACCCGATCCGGTTACCGTTTATAAAATACCGCTCGAAAAACAAAAATTAACCGAAATACCCGCAAAACTGCTCCAGCTCGTCGAAAAGTCATTCGCTAAAGGCGCTTCGTCAAATGCTTCCGAGGGCAACGGCGCAGTTATATCGGCCGCGCAGTTCAACGAATGGAACGCCGCCGTCGTCGGGTTTTTAAAAGAAAAAAACTGGGGCGAAAATATCGGCTCACTCCTTGACGAAAAGAAAATCAGAGAAAACGTTACTAACGTACAAAAACAAATAACTGCAACTTTTTCACAAAAAACCGTCATCGAATCAAAAAAGAAAGACGACTTCAACGACGCGACCATGATCGGACGCATTAAAGCCGGCGTTGTCGACGCGGTTATCTTTACCATAGCCTGGTTTATTATTTATTACGCCGTGTGGTGGCCCGTTCAGGCTATCGTATTCGGAAAGCAATATATGAGCACAACCGAATATGAAATTATGGCCGAAGCAAAACTCAAAGATTTGAAAAGCGATGAATACTCAAAAGTTTATGACGGCTTGCGCCGCGACTATACTCGTAAATTCGTCGGCAAAGAATTCGTTTTCGTGCGGCCGAAAGGATTTGCCGAATCTATATTATCGCTTAATATGGAATATCCGTTATTATTGCTGGCGCTCTATCTTGCCATTTTCTGGATCATTAAAGGCGCCTCGCCCGGCCAGATAGCCGCACAAAACGCCGTGGTCAAAGATGACGGCAGCCCGCTCGACGCCGTAACCGCCGTGAAACGCGCTTTTATTTTCACCGCTTCAGTGGCTTTCTTCTTTCTCGGCGTACTGATGATATTTACCGAATCGAAGAAAACGCTTTATGATAAAATGTGCAATACCAGAGTGGTCGAGTGATTTATAATGGAGCTGACTTCGTTTTACCTGCCGGATATATTCAACGGCCATTATAACACCGGCGCCGTCGAAATAGACTGCCCCGGATCTGATGAATGCATGGAAACAGGCCGCAACAGAAACGGCGCAGAACATATTAAAATCGCGGCGCACGAACTTAAAGACTCATTCTTTACCGAAGGATTGCCCCGTTTCTATGAAAACGCCTCCGCGGTGCTCGCTTCGCTTAAAATTAAAGATATCATCGATACTCTCGACTGCGTGTCGCGCCAATTTCTCGATACCGGCGATCCCGACCGCAAAACGGCAATCGAAGCCATCAGAGCTATTACCGGCTTTTCAAGGGAATCGGCGGCCCGGAGTATCGAGCTCGAATTCAGCTCGTCGCTTAAACCTGAGATGACCGCCGCTATTATCAACGAATTCGGATCGCTCGAAATACTCGACGAATTCGTTTCGAACGCCAGAAACCACAGGCGCAGCCGCGCGCTGCCCGCCGGAGCGGTCTTCGCGGTTTCATCGTCTAACATTCCGGCGCTGCCGCACCTTAGTATCATGCGCGCATTTTTAACTAAAAATCCAGTAGTAGTCAAAACTTCATTCGACGAACCTGTATTCACGCCGCTTTATATGCAGGCATTCCGCCGCATAAAATCGCCGCTTTCAGAATGCGCCGCTGCCGTCTGCTATAAAAGCGGTGAAAACGCCGGCTACACCGATAAATTCATCGATTGGGCCAATGTAATCATAGCCTACGGCGGCATCGAAGCCGAAAAATATTTCGCCGGCCGTATTAAATATCCTAAAAAATTAATAATGCACCCGCACCGGCTCGGCTTCGGAATAATCGCAGGAGGCGCACTTAAAGATAAAACGCCCGCTCAGCTCGACGAACTCGCGCACGCGATCGCCGCAGACACCGCAACATTCGACCAGAGAGCCTGTCTCGCGCCGCATATTTACTTCTACTGCCTCGAAGACAACGAAAACATAACCGATTTCATGGCCCGGCTTATGCGCGCCTTCGAATATTATGAGCAAAAACTTCCGCCGGCAACACTATCCGGCGCCGATAACTTTTCGCGCCGCTCATTCCTTGATTCTCTCAATTTCGAAAAAGGCGTCAGCGGCATCTACGAAACTATAAGCAAAAAAAGCGCGGTTATAGATATAACGCCTTCTAAATTTATACTTTCGCCGCTTAACCGCGTGCTTTTCATAGCGCGCTTCCATAAAGCGGAAGAAGTTTTAAATATTATCAAACCTCTCGGTAAATATCTTCAAAATGCAGCGCTGTGCGCAAAAAAAGATGATGAAAACTTCTGGTTCGACGCCCTGTCTAAATCAGGCGTTTCAAGAATATGCGCTCCGGGCGAAATGCCCGCGCCTACAATGATGTGGCGCCACGACGGCATCGGCGCGCTTATCGAAATGACTAAATTCTGCGATATTGAAAAGTATGATTAAATAGACATAAGTCGTTAGGGAAAATAGCCGCTAACAATCTGTTCAGAATGGTTTCCTGACGACTACTTCTCCGGTTGCAAAAACCGGCTGAATATGGTATAATGCATTTATATTGAAAATATATGTTTAAACTCTATGAAAAAAATTCGATTACATAAATGAAGAGAAACAATGAGCACTGAATCTCCGCGTTTATTCATTATCGCCGGGCCTAATGGTGCAGGCAAAACGACCAGCGCCATGAAACTGCTTCCGGACTATCTTAATTGCGAGGAATACGTCAATGCCGATAGCATTGCTTACGGTCTTTCGCAATTTAAACCCGAGTCCGTCTCCATTTATGCTGGCCGGCTGATGCTTTTGCGTATAGAAGAACTTTTCAATAATAAAAAATCGTTCGCATTCGAAACAACGCTGGCATCAAGAAACTTTGTTAAATTATTAAAAAAATGCAAGCAAGCAGGTTATTCCGTTAACATTATATTTTTATGGCTGCAAAGTCCTGAACTTGCATTAGAACGCGTTGCAGTGCGCGTAAAAAATGGCGGACATTCAATACCAAAAGATACTATTTTACGCCGTTATAAATCTGGAGTTGAAAATTTTTTTAAACTTTATATTCCACATACGGAAAACTGGACAATTTATGATAATTCTTTTAAAAACCCTGAATTAATAGCCCGAAAATTTTCAGGTAATGAAATAGAAATTTTCAACAAAACTACCTGGTTAAAAATGAAGGAGGTATAAATGAAATCGGACGAAAATTTGAAACTGATGGAAAATATAGACAAAGGCATTCGCGCAGGCGTAAAAAAAGCATTAGAAGATCATAAAAAATCCGGTGTTGAAATTGTGATATGGGAAAAAGGTAAAATAAAAAAAATTCCCGCCAGCAAAATATAATTTATTCAAGAAATTTATTCGTAATAATTTTTTCCAACCACAATCTTTTTTATAACGGGAAGAAAGGTTTATTATTAATCCTTTCTCCCACCCTTAAAAAAATTCTCAATCCATAGTCACCTGACGCTTTTCCATTATAAATTCAACTTATATAACAAAAATAACGCAATCTATCAAAATAAAATATTAAAAATAACATTTAAAAAGGTTAAATAATATTTCGTAATATTATTGACTTTTTATTTTAACTTTGCTATAATGAAAATAGGATTGGTAAATAAATATTAATTTTTCAGATCCATAAAAAAATAAATATATTAAAAGATATCTAAACATTAATTAATATACCGAAAGGTTAAGGTGGTTAAAATGAAAGTTTTTAAGGTTATCGTGGCGCTTAAGACGCCGTCGCAGGCGGGGATGGCGGCTGATTTCCGAAAGAAAGCTAAGGATATTTTCGACGCGGCCGATTTTTTCAACAATAAATTTGCGCGCTGGAACAAGCGCATATTAATTACGGGCATCGACAACAACAAGATCGACATGCTTTTAATAAAGGAAGTCATCGACGATAAAACCATAATATCGCCCTTAGAAATCGGCGTTTTTTCGAGATTTTTATATCACAACAGAAGCTGGCAGAACTTTTCATGCGAGACTTCAAAATTATTCAAATCGATCATGTTCAAAGAAATAAGCCGCGACGAAGCGCTTAAAATCATATCTGAAAGCGAAATAAAAGACGGCGACCGCGAAGGCGTCATCCTGCTTCTCGAAAACGCTGAAACGGAGGGCGGTTCGGGCGGCGAAACGCGAAGCGGCCGGCCCGATGAAATTATATGCGGCGATTCCGAAGACGCCGTCATTGAAGATAATTCCGAATTATCGTTTAATAAAACCGGTTCAGGCAGGCAGACTTCCATATCCGACGAACTCGCCGTCAAAACTTTCCAATTTCTGCTCGACACCCAATATATAGGAAAGAGCAGCCCTGAAAAGCGAAAAGCGGTAGATAAAATAAAGAATATTTTAAATGAATGGCTTGAACGCTGAAATTAGTTAAAGTAAACAATATAAGCCAAAAGTCTTCTCTGTAATAGATATTAATAAAATTTAACTAATTTAACTAATTATTTTTGTAATTTTTTGAATTTTTCAAAATTAGTTTATTATTGTTTAATAGTGATTATTATAAATTATATTTGATAAAGAGGTGATAATATGCCTGAATCATCTGAAAACATCCGTATATTCCTCGAAAACACCGGCATGGAAACGCTTTGCGCGCGCGGCGTCATAAACGGTGAAAAGCGTCTGCTGACGGGCGCAAGCGTCAAACCTCTCATTGAACTTATGCTTGAAAAAGGCGTCGCCAGGCTGTATCACAATCAGCAATGGTCGCTCGATGCGCGCGATTCTTCTTTCATAAACCATTTCAACGGATATTACATAAGCGTTTTAATATTAAAAATTTCTAACGCCGGCGATATTTTCAAAGGCGCTAACAGGCATATAAACCCGTTTTATGTAAAACAGGCCGGGGGCAGCGAAAATAAAATAAAAGCAATAACAAACGATGTTGAAATTAAAACGGCGACCGTAAACGGCGGCGCTTCATACGGCTTATTCGAATACGGCCGCGGCGCGCAAAACGCCGGGGGCCGCACCATAAATTTAACCGGCGCGGGCGAAATGAACGAAATGATAAACGCGCTGCCGCTCAACCGCAAAGAGCGCTACTGGACTTCATGCGTGTTTCCTGATATAGTTTGCGGCGATAAATTCGGCCGGTTGAATAAACTTCTCAACTTAACGGGGGCGCCCGATAAATTTATAAAACCCGAATATTCCAATTCCGATATATGTTTTTACACCGAATATTCCCTCAAGGAATCCGCGCTCGACTGGCCTGAAATACGCCCCTTAAGGCGCGATACGCCTGATATCGTAATATTGCTGCGCGCCGCGGACGGCGAAAAGTTTTTAATCGCGATCGAGGCTAAAATGTACGATTACATTCTGCCGGAAGATCTTATCGCGCAGATGGCAAGGCAGGCGCCCGTCATAAACGCCATATTATATCACAACGGCATCAGCGATAAAAATTATATACACTCAGCGCTCGTTTTCGATAAAACCGAAGAATTAAAGCGGGCGTTCGCAGAGCAGTCTTCTTTAGCGCCCGATGCGCTTAAATTGATCAGCTGGAAAGAAATAGTTGACATATACCGCGAACTCGACGGCCGTTATTTTTATGAAATGCTTAAAATCGCCTGCGCTAATCCGCAATTAATGACTACCAGAGAGGCTTATTTAAGAAGAAATTTAAAATACAGGAGGCTTTGATATGGATAATATCGATATCGAAAAAAGGATAGACGATTTTTCAAGCTGCATATCAGGCCCGGCCGCGGCCGAAGATATCAACGAAAACGAAGCTGCCGGCAAAATTCTTGAAGAAACCTCAGCAGCGGCAAATGAAACCGGCGCATCTCTTTCCGGCGGCTCAGATACTTTGGTTTCTAATCAGCTTGACGCAAAAATTATATCCGCGCGCATCGACGAATTCAACGGCTCTAACGCCGACAAAGCCGGCCGCATGCTTGACGACGCCTGGAACGAATACGGGCGCGGCGACTTTCAAAAAGCTTTACAGCTTGTCAATTCGGCGCTCATGGCCCATCTTCGCAGCGGCGCCGGCGGCGCGGAAGCGATATCCGATTCATATTACTGCGCTGGTGAAATATATATGCAGCTCGATAGTTATCAAGACGCGCTCACCGCCTTCGATGACGCCGAAGCGTGGCTCGCAAAAAGCCATAAAAAACATCCTGCCGGAGAGAAAGAACTTAGAAAAAAACATAAAATATTAAACGGCCGCGCCTTTGCCAATCTTATTTTAAAAGATTTAACCCGCGCTATCTGCGATATACGCGCCGCAACCATCGCGATCGTAAGCGCGGCGGGGTCAAAATCCATTCAGGCCGTGCGAGCCTTCTCGTTACTCGCCGAATTTCTTATAGAGGGCGGCTCCGGCAAAGAAGCGGCCGAATTCGCGCAAAAAGCCATCGAAAAACTGGAATATTTAATCGAGCGCGACGGACCTTTGCTGTCTGAAGAAAATGAAGAAAATGAAGAAAAAAAGAAAAAAGAAAAAAATAAAGATGAGAAAAATAAAGATGAGAAAGGCGTCAGCTTCTATGATGTTTCTGAAACCTTTGGAACTTTTTATGATATTAATTTTGAACTCGGCCGTCACAGAGTGATAATTGAAAATTACGATAAATATAAAAAAATTCTGGCCGTTTACGGACTCGACAACGCGTCGCAATTAGCGCGAATAGATATTTATAAAGCTATTAATTATTATAATATAACCGATTATTCAAGCGCAATAGAGCATTATTTATCGGCAGCCGCCCTGGCGGATAAAGTGTCGGCTGACAATTACTGGCGCAATATACTTTGCGCCGACTCGCTCAAAGGCGCCGCAGATGCTTATTTAAATACCGGCGAAATGGAAGCCTGCCATATTTACATGCAGCGGTCGGTCCCTTACTTTTTAAACGCCATAACAACCGAAAACGAAAGACCGGTCGAAGAAATTATAAATATATGTGAAGAATTGATTCACACTTTCGACAGCTTCGCCGACGCAATGAAAATATATTCCGCCGCGCTCGAGGTTCTTAAGCAGAAAGGCGCCGAAGAATCTTTATCAGCGGGAAATATATATTATTACGCGGGTAAAGAGCTTATTTATAAAGGCGTCGAAGAAAAAGGAATGGAATATATAAGAGCCGCATACGAATTATTTAAAAAATTAGAGCGCGAAGATCTTGCGGAAATAATTCATAAAGTTTATAAAGTTTAAGTTAATAAATAAATTTGTTTTTAATATAATTAAGGAGTGATAATTATGAGAAGAAGAAAAAGCGAGTCCGGCGAAAGCGCGCAGATAAACGCCGAGGCCAAGATGGCGCTGAAGAGCGTTTCGATAAAAGGGTCCGTAATAGATAAATTTGCCGACATCACCATAAAGCAGTCATATTTAAACGATATATCCAAAAATATAGAAGCGATTTATACATTTCCTCTGCCGGACAACGCTTCGGTATATAGCTTCACCGCCGTAAGCGCGGGGCGCGAGATCGCCGGCACGGTGATGAAACGCGAAAAAGCCGTCGAGCAATATGGAAAAGCCATACTTGAAGGCGACGGCGCCGCGTTATTTGAAAGCCACCGGCCTAATATATTTCAGATATCGCTCGGACAGATAGGGGCCGGTGAACAGGTTGACATCCAGATCGGTTATATCGCCGAATTAAAGGTATCCGGCGGCGAGATGAGGCTATTAACCCCAATGGTGGTCGCTCCGCGCTACATACCTTCAGACGGCGGCGAATTAACGAAAACCGGCCCGGGCGTCAAGGCATCAAATGAAAGAGTGCCCGACGCCAACATGATAACGCCGCCGGCGGGCATTACCGGCTACAGGGCTGAGGCCGAGATAACCTTTGATATCGGCTGCGGCGCGGAGTCGATAAACTCGCCGTCGCATAAGATCAAAACGGTCGAAGACGACTTCGGCTGGATCAAAGTCACCTTCGCCGACGACGCCGTTAAGATGGACCGCGACTTCATAATAAACGCGCAATTCCCGAAAACGCGGCCTGAACGGTTTTTATGCGGCAAGGCAAAAACCGGCGAGTATTTTTCATATATATCCGTAAAACCCGAACTGCCGGAAGCCGACGACGAAACGGCGCGCGACTACAACTTTTTAATAGACGTTTCCGGCTCGATGGACGGCATAAAACTTGACGAAGCGAAGACCGCGCTTAAAATATGCCTCAGAAATCTGTCTGAAAAAGACTTCTTTAATATCATCGCATTCGAAAGTTATACGCACCAATTCATGCAGGCGAGCGCCGCCTACAATCAAGTCTCGTTAGAAGCCGCCACGCGCTGGGTTGACGCTTTAAGACCGATGGGCGGCACTGAAATACTCAAACCGATCCAATCGGTTCTTGCCGATAAAAGCCGCGGCGCGGAAAAAATAGTGATATTGATAACGGACGGCGAAGTGGGCAATGAAAAAGAGATCATTTCCTTTGTCAAGAAAAACGGCGCCAATTCGCGCTTCTTCACAGTAGGCATCGATACGGCCGTCAACTCTTACTTTATCAACTCGCTCGCCGAAGCGACCGGCGGCGCGGCCGAGTTCGTCTATCCGGGCGAAGCCGTCGATGACAAAATTTTAAGGCACTTCGCCAGAATCGGCTGCGCGCGCCTCGAAAACATAAGCGTAACGGCGGCGGGCGCGGGCGGTTTTGAATTAGCCGGCAAAACGCCTGAAATAATATTCAGCGGCGATGAGTTTTCAGCGCTCGCGCGCATGGCCTCCGAACCGTCGGGCGCGGCCGCCATAAAAGGGACTATTAACGGCAAACCTTATGAGTACGAAGCGCGCCAGGCCGAAACTTCACCGGAATACGGCGATACGCTTGCTCGTCTCTGGGCCATGACACGCATTAATCAGCTCGAAGAATACGAGCCTGAATGTAATGCGGCGCGACGGCCGTCGGTCATCGGCAATATAATCGAAATATCCGAAAAATACGGCGTTATTTCCAAACATACCGCCTTCTTCGCCCGGATAACGCGCGAAAACAAGCTGTCCGGAATGCCCGAAACGGTAATTGTCGCGGTAGAAATGCCGGCCGGCTGGAA
>CAYTCW010000078.1:0-1345 GCA_964436235.1 uncultured bacterium | reverse complement strand
GCCGGACGACGAATTAAAAATATTATCACTGCGGCAAAACGCTGACGGCTCATTCGGCCGGCCCGATTTACCCGCGGCCGAATTATTAAAAGAAACCGCCGAGGCGGTAATTAAATTCATCGCAGCCGGCAGCGGCGCCGATCCGTATCGTAAAATACTCAATAAAGCGGTCAAATTCTTAGACATCGCGGCCTTAGTCGCCGTTCAAAACGCGATCACCGCTGAAATAAAAGACCTGATAAGGAACGCTATTGAAAAATCAATGAAATCGAAAGCAAAAAACGAACCGGCGCTGTTAAAAATAGCCTCAGCCGCAGCAGCCGCTAAATATGGCGGCCTCGTGCCGTGCGCCGTCAGCGAGCGTCTGAGGGCTGAGTATGAGATTATAAGCGCGGAAAAACATTATGCCGGCATCTTTATGACCGCGGGCGAATTCATTTCAGCCGCGCTTAACGAAGGCCTGATGGCAATTCCACAAGCGCAGACCGCTTCGTCGGCAATATTATATTTTACCGGCGCAACCGGCATTAATCCGCTTGCGCCGCATTACTTCTGCGCATCAAAGGGCTGCGGCTTTTTCGAGATAGCGCCTGCAGGCGCGGCTATATGCGGATACGACCTTCCCGCTAAGAATTGTCCGAAATGTTCGGCGCCGCTTAAAAAAGACGGATTCGACATTCCATACGAAACGCTATTAATGCCTTTAAAAACGGGCCGCTTTTGCCTGATGTTTTCCGCGGAACCGGCCGCTTATAAAATACTCACTGAAAAAGCGTTCAGAGAATTCGCCACCAAAGAGTTTTTTGGCGCCGTAACAACCGGCAAAGACTCTTTCTCGGGCAACTACGATGAAACAACTATCAATTTCGATAAAATATTCAAACTCGATAATAACGGCAAAGAATTCAGGCTCGTGATCACAAGCGCAAAAGATAAAATTATAAACCCTGGCCGGGCCGTCATTACGGACCGCATTAAAAATCTTTCATGGCCGCTCCTCTCCGACAGGCCTGAATGCGTCACAAGCACGGGCGCAAAAATTATCGCGGCCGGAATGTCTCTGATGGCGGTTTCTAAAGATTCAACCTGCGCAAGCGGCTCAAAATTCAAATTCGTTTTTCGCGACGATATCTTCGCTTATTTAGTCGAAAAAGGCATCGAGCGCGATATCGCCTTTGCCGCCTCCGAAACGGTCAGGAAAGGCAAATGGGCGGCAGCCGCCCCTGAATTAAAAGCCGATCTCATAAAAGCCGGCTGCGCGCCGGAAGCGCTCGAAGAATTCAGCGCGTTCAAATATATGCCGGCAAAGGCTTCAGGCGCTATGGAAGCGATTTTAGCTTCATAC
>CAYTCW010000077.1:0-21349 GCA_964436235.1 uncultured bacterium | reverse complement strand
ACGAAGTATGCCGTATTTGCGCAGTTTTATATTCAGGGAGAGTAAAAGGGGGCACTGGGGGAAAAAGAGAGGGCCATTGGTCCTTTCTTTTTCCCCCGTCGCGGTTCTGTTTAAATTTCAATTGATTAATAAAAAAAGAAATTATTTATAAACTTATAAATTTATATTTTTTTCATTATTTATTAATTAAATAAGTTTTAACCGCATTATAAACCGCTGAATTAACAGTGAATACGATATGTTTATCGTTTATATTCACGCGGCGCGGGTTAAGGTTAATAACTGTGGTGACGGCGGATGTCGATGAAAGCACATAGAATGAGGCCGGTTGAAATTCTAAATCGATTCCGATTTGTTTAAAATTATTAATTAGCGCTGCGGATATTTTTTTGCCGTTATCGCTTCGATAGTAGGCTGAAACAGTGCAGGGCGCTTCAGGATTGAATGTGATCGAGATATGTATTTTAGCCGACACGGCGTTAGAGCGGATGGCTTCTATGTAAGAAGCGAGCATATCGGCTTCGAAGTGATCTTTGATGGTAAGCAGTTTAGAAATGTAATGCCGGCTGATATTACGGCCGTCCATAAAATTATCGGAATTAATAACTGTTTTGATATCAGCGGCATTGAGAAGGCCGGCCGCGGTTTGTAAAAACGAATCGCGGGTGCCTGCGTTTAGAAACACGGCCGCGGTTTCTGCGTTAAGGCCGGCAAGCGGGGTGAAAGACGCTTCGCTTGTTGAGGTTTCAGACATCCGGTTAAAGTATGAGTTTATGGCTTTAAGGTGGGTAAGCGCTTCGTGGCGGGCGTAAGCGGGCGAGGCGGCAAGTTTAACTAACGGTTCTTCGCCCATGAAAAATGGCTCCATAAGTATGGATGGCGTGGTTTTGCTTCTGACAACTTTAAAGTAACCGGGTTTTAATTTGACGGAGTTGACTTTATGCAAATTTTTGAATGCTTCGTAAAAGCAAAGGCCTGATGTGATATTTTCGAGGCCGCCGTCGTATAGTGAAGAAAAATATACCTCGGTATAATTTTTAAAATTATCGGCCTTATAGAAATTATCGGAAGCGTCGTTATGGTGCAGCGAAATGAAAAGATCGGGCTTATGCTTTTCTATTGCATCGAAGCGTTCGTTGAGCGAAACCGCGCGGTTGGAATCGCGCGTCATAAGGACTTTAGCGCCGAGCAGTTCAAGGTATTTACGAAGCGCGAGTGCGGCGGCGAGGTTGAGATGCGACTCTTTGATCGCGTGCCGGATGGCGCCGGAATCTTCTCCGCCGTGGCCGCTATCGAGCATTATAAGTTTATTTTTTAAGTTGGAATAGTTATGCGGAGCCGCCCATAAAATATTATTGGAAAGAATTATAACCAGTAATAGAGCGGCGGCCGCCGTGAAAAATTTAAACATAAAGCTCCTTAGACATCTTTACCATTTTTTGAATACGAAAAATACCGCGCCGATCATAAAAGCGAAGCCGACGAGATAATTCCATTTAAATTCTTCCTTAAGATAGAGCACCGAAAAAAAAGCGAAAACGACTAAGGTGATAACTTCCTGCATGGTTTTCAGCTGAGCGGTTGAAAACTCGCTGCTGCCGATGCGGTTCGCCGGCACCTGAAAACAATACTCGACGAAGGCGATCAGCCAGCTGGCGATTATAGCGGTCCACAGCGGCGATGTTTTATATTTTAAATGTCCGTACCAGGCGAAGGTCATAAAAACGTTGGAAATAGTAAGCAGCAATACTGCTTTCAAAGCCATTTTCTAACTCCTTTAACTTTTCAAGTAATTATTGTAGTTATACATGTTAAATATCGTTATTTCTTTTTAAGTTCGACTAATTCCGAAGCCATTTTAGAGATATTAGCCGGGGTAAGGCCGTATGCTTCGAGCAGTTCCTTAGGCGTGCCGCTTTCGCCGAAGGTATCGTTAATTCCGAGCATTTTAACGGGCGTTGGAATATTCTGCGAAAGGAATTCGCAGACGGCGGAACCCATGCCGCAGGCGGTCTGATGTTCTTCGCAGGTGAGCACCGCACCGGTTTTTTTAGCATATTCGTATATTAACTTCGTATCGAGCGGCTTGATAGTGGCAAGGTGAATAACGGCGGCCGATATTCCTTTAGCTTCGAGTTCGGCTTTAGCGCGCAGCGCGAGAGCGCTCATAAGTCCGGTGGCTATAATGGTAAGATCGGTTCCTTCGGCTAAGACCAAACCTTTTCCTATTTCGAAAGGCTTTTTAGAATAATCGGTAATAGTTTCGACCTTATCGCGGCCGAGTCTTAGATAAACGGGACCGTCGTATTCACTCGCAGCTATGGTAGCGGCTTTAGCCTCTTCGAAATCGGCCGGCACTATTACGCACATATTAGGGATAACGCGCATCAGAGCTATTTCTTCAAGTCCCTGGTGCGTGGCGCCGTCTTCTCCGACGGTTATGCCGCCGTGCGTAGCGCCTATTTTAACGTTAAGTTTAGCGTAGCAGATAGTGTTTCGTATCTGTTCGTAGGCGCGGCCGGATGCAAAAATTCCGAAGCTCGAGGCGAAAGGTATATATCCGGCGGCGGCAAGGCCGGCGGCTGAGCACATAAGGTTTTGTTCGGCTATGCCCATGTTAAAGAAGCGTTCGGGGTATTTTTCGCCGAACATATATGTCATCGTCGATTTCGACAGGTCGGCGTCGAGAACGACTACTTTTGAATTTTTAGCGCCAAGCTCGACGAGCGCTTCGCCGTATCCGTTTCTGGTAGCTTTAAAATCAGCCATCTTATTCAACCTCCGCTTTATTAAGTTCGGCTATCGCCTGTTCGTATTGTTCTTTATTAGGCGCTTTTCCGTGCCAGGTATAGTTGTTTTCCATAAACGAAACGCCTTTGCCTTTAATCGTATGAGCTATTATCATTGTAGGCCGGTCTTTTTTAGCCTTAGCGAAAGTGAAGGCGGCGTCTATCTGCGCGTAATCATGGCCGTCTATTTCAAGTACGCTGAAGTTGAATGCGCGGAATTTATCGGCGATAGGGGCGACACCCATAATTTTTTCAACCTCGCCGTCTATCTGCAGGCCGTTATAATCGAGGATAGCGCAAATATTTGAAAGTTTGTAGTGACCGGCCGCCATGGCGGCTTCCCATACGAGTCCTTCCTGGCACTCGCCGTCGCCGAGCAGAGTGTAAATGCGCGAATCGCTTTTAGATAAATTAAGGCCGAGCGCCATGCCTATCGAGAAGGAAAATCCCTGGCCGAGCGGGCCGCCGGTAGCTTCGACACCCGGGCATTTATGATATACGGGATGGCCCTGAAGGCGAGAATGTATGCGGCGGAAAGTATCGAGCTCGCCGGCCTGTATATAACCGGCTTCGACTAAGGTTGAATATAAAAGCGGCGATGCGTGTCCTTTTGAGAATATGACGCGGTCGCGGTTTTCGTTCCAGGGGTCGGCGGGATTATGTTTGAGATGTTTAAAGTATAGGACCGACATGATATCCGCGGATGAAAGCGATCCGCCCGGATGCCCTGAATTAGCCGAATATACGGCTTTTAGAATATTTTTTCTGATAGAGTTGGCGCGCTTTTTTAAAGCGTCGTAGTTAGAGTCCAATATTACCCCTCCATTACTTGTGATTTATGATCTATAGATTTATGTAATTTTAACTTTATATATATCCACTTTTTCTTCTTTACCCTTGAGGCTGACCGAGTCTATTTTAATGGCCGCAGCAAGCAGCGGCGCCAGCAGTTCGTCTTTTTCGCGGCATAAAACTTCGTAGGCCGCTCCGCTGATGACTATTTCGCCTTCATTAGCCAGGTTTTGTATCCGCGAGGCGGTATTGACTACATCGCCTATGGCGGTATATTCCATTCTTTTTTCCGATCCTATATTTCCTACGACGCATCTGCCGAAGCTGATTCCGACGCCTATGCCGAAGCTGAAATTTAAATCGGCGATATCTTTTTCGCCGCCGAGCGCGAGTGTTGCTTTCTGCATCTGCATTGCGCATTTAAACGCCGCGGAAGCGGGATTTTTAATTAATTCAGGCGCCCCGAAAACTACCATGAGACAGTCACCGATATATTTATCGAGCGTGCCTTCATTGGCAAAAACTATATCTACCATTTTCTTAAAAAACAGGTTAAGCGTCTGCACTGTCTTTTCGGCGCTCAATTTTTCCGAAAGGCTCGTAAAGTTTCTGATATCGGCGAACATAACGGCCACATCGACGGATTCGCCTGAAAGGTTGACCGACCCGATTTCGCTGAGCACCTTATCGACGACGCTCGAGCTCATATAGCGGCTAAGCGTGGTTTTAATATGTTTCTTTTCGCTTTCGACTATAAATATTTTAACTATGTTAGAGCAAAAATAAAGCGCGAATATCATAAAAACGAGCGCGGATATATCAAGTATCAATCTATGCGATATGAAATAATCGATTGAAAGCCACAAAACTCCGCCGGCATAAATAAAAGCTAAGGGCGCTCCCCAGAATACGCTTCGCACCATCGAAAAAGTGATTATCGAAATCAGCGCGGCCGCCGCAAAAATCGCTTTATAGCTTCGCGCGGGAAGAATATCGATAAAATTATCTTTAAGCAGAGTGTGAAGCGTATTAGCTATAACCTCGACGCCGGCCATACTCTGAAATCCTTTAGTGTAGCGCGTATTGGAAAACGGTACTATAAAAAAATCGTGACTTTCGTAATAAGTGGGGCCTACGATGAAAATTTTACCGGCGTATTTTTTGCGAAGCATTTCAATCGATGATTCGGGCATCTCGACGACCGCGTAAAATGGAATTTCATTGAAGTGCCTTGGCCCGCCCGCATAATTAATTATGAAATCGTTCCGTTCAACGGTAATTTCAGAAGTGGATCTGTACGGCGCGCCGGAAGAGCTCGCGCGGCCGCGTATAAATTCTTCGTAAAGTTTAAGCGCGAAGGTGTCGTAATATTTGCCGTTTGAAAAATAGCGCAGCTGCGAGTTTCTTTTAACGCCGTCGAAGTTGATGCTAGAATTGATAAGACCGGTAACTCCCGATTCGGAGAAATATTTATTGGAAGTTTTATGTTTCGAGCTTATTATGCTTATTTCGGAAGTTCCGATTTTCTGTTTTTTAAAGTAATTTTCGATCTTTGAGGCGAAAACGACTGAGTCAAGGCTTTCAAGCGCCGCTTTGAGCTTCACGTCATTAGTGTCAGGATCGCTTTTATAGAATTCGTAAAGAATGAAATCAAGTCCGACGACGCTGACGCCGAGTTTTTTCAAATTTTCAAAAAACTTGTGATAAGTTTGGGGCGAAAAAGGAAGTTCCTGCTCTAAAACTTCGAATGAATCTTCGTCTAAGGAGCATATCACGATATTATCGTCGGCCGGCTCGGTACCGCGCATCGAAAAAAGCATGTCGCGCCATTTATAATCGGCGGCGCGGCCGAAAATCAAGCCGTCGGCCGTAAAGTAAGATAACAGGGCCGCGGCCGCGAGCACGATGGCGGTAAAAAGACGCGTGCCTTTAAATTTATTGAATTTTTTAACGATATCCATCAATGATTATTTAAGCAGCTTATCTGACGCCGCTTTCGATAATTCCTTTTCACCCATTTTAAAATATATAATAGCCTTCGATTTTAAAACATGGGGCATAGTAACTCCGGGCTGAAGTTTTTCAAGCTCGCAAAGAGCGGCCAGAGCGGCTATATAAAATTCGTTCTGTTTGAATATTCCGGCTTTAAGATATAGATAGGTTTCCATATCTTCCGTTTTTAAATGTTGGATCTTTTTAAGTTCTTCGGCGGTTTTATTTTTAATATCATTATCGATTATTAACTGTGCTCTGAAGGATTTATCGGCGGCCGCGCCTTTTTTCATTTTAAACGAAACCGTGATTTTAACTATTTTATCGTTAATGCCGGCTAAAGATATCTTTTCTGAAAAATCAGCGGCGTCAAGCCGTGATGAAGAAGCAGAATGAAAAGTTATCTTTTCGAGATTATCAAAAATTTCTTTAGTCATCAACTGAGCCCACGGTAGAGAATTCGCGTCGTCGAACCAGCGGCCCCAATCAGCTACCTGCGCTTCAGCGGTCCGTCCGCCGATAACGGCTTGAGATACGACCGGTTTAGCGGCGGGTTCTCTTTTAGCTCTGAACGAATCGCCGCCTGAAGCCGGCCGTGAAAGGGTGGAACCGCCGTCAACTGACTGCGGCTGCGGGGCGGAACCCGCTACGGTTGAAGGCGGCGGCGCGGGCGCGGGTGCCGGCCGTGACTGAGAAGGCGCGCCGATTTCCGGCATACCTCCCGGAATGGCTGATTTATCGAAAGAAGCTAAATCTTCTTTAGCGGCGCCGCCCGAAACGGCCAGTTCGTTATCTGATAAACTTTTTGAGCTTTCTTCACGCATAATTCCGGATTCTTCAGGCATAGCCTCCAGCGCTTTCTTTTTTTCAGCGCCGGCGCCGCTCATCGACAGCTTGATTCCGGTAACCGATACGAATGTATTATCGAGATTTTGCGCGTTAACCGCTTCGGCGAGCGTAGCGGTTATCTTAGCTACTTTAGTCAGCTGTTCGTTCGAATCGCCCGCGCTGAATTTAACGCTTGAACCTGAAGTTATTATTCTGATCTCCCCGTCGTTAAAAACGAGGGTGGCTTTAGAGTCTGAATCGGTAATTATGGTATCGCCGTATTCGACGGTTTCGCCGATTTTAAGAGGTCCGGCGTCCGCGGCGCCTGATTTGATGATCTGCGGAGCGCCCTTAACTTTGGTTATGATAGCCAGCGCGCCGTCGCTTAAAGCGTAAGAAAAGAAAAACGCGGATAAAAATGCCATTAAAATAAGCGTAACAGAGCATTTAGTCGATTTCATAAATTAACTCCTTTAATTAATTACATTATTTTCTTCAGCATTTCACGCAACTGTTCGACGCCTTCGTCGGATGGTTGGGAAAACCCGTCGTAAAATATAGAGCCGAGAACTTTATCTTTAAGTTCTTTATCGTCGTTTAACTTGGTAAGCGCGTTTTTTATTTTAGCCGTGATTTTTGGATCGAGCGATTTTAGCACGGTCCAGTATTCAGAAGGTATAGGGGGCGTCGAATGCAATATTTTAAGAGTATTTTTAACCGCCGGATCGGTTACCAGCGTTTCGAATTCGTGCTGAGTGCAGGCGCAGGCGTCCGCGCGGCCGCTTATAACGTCGTTCAGGGCGCTTTTTGGGCATCCGGAATAGTATGTTTTTTTAAAGAAAGTTTTGAGATGTATATTATTTTTTTTGAATATTCCCAGAGGATAGAGCCGGCCGGAAATTGAATCTGGCTCGGTGAAAGCGAAAACTTTATCTTTCAAATCGGCGAGCGTTTTGAGCGCCGGGTCGTTTTTACATATGATCAGACCGGAATAAGTGGTCTTGCCGGCGATAGTACGCTGCAGTATTGGATTCAGAGGCATATTGGATTTATTTTCGGTCATTACGAGCGCTACGGGGGTGAGTATTGAAAGTTTATAATTGCCTTCGAGCAGCTGATTGCCGACATCGAGGTAATTAGGCGAGAAAACGAGCTTATAATCGAGTCCGGTTTCTTTTTTTAAATAATTTAAAAGCGGTTGAAAGGATTTGATGGTAGAATCGACGTCTGCGCGGGGATAAAAGCCGATAGTGATCGTCGAATCGTTAAGCTGCGGGGCGTCGGCGGTATTTTGCGGGAATATCTTCTGCGCTTCGCGCACCGGATCGTAAAGCGAGTCGGTGCCCGCTACCCAGCCTTCCATCTTAAAGACGTTTTTATTTGAAAGAGTAATGGCTTTAAGGTCCTGCTCGGTGTATTTAAAACGGGTGAGCGCTTCCTGTATTTTTTTAGCGAAAGCGTCGTTCATGTTATATTGGGTGACGAAGGCTTCGTGAGGAATGTTTTCGGTCTGATCGAGTATTTTAAGGCCGCTAATGTCGAGGCCCTGCATTTTAGCGAAATTAATGGAATCTTTGAACACTGCAATTCCGTCAACCGAGCCGCTGATGAGCGCTTTAACCGAATCGAAGTGCGAAGCGGTGAATCGGGTATCGCTGAATAAAGCGTCGGGGTTCAGATTGGATTTTTTGAATAGAATTCGCGGGTATAAGTAGCCGGAAGCGCTGTCTGGTGAAACGTAGGCGAATTTTTTACCTTTAAAGTCGGCGAGGGAATTTATGCCTGAATCTTTTTTGACCGCGATGATACCGTTGTAGTAGTAATTACCTTCGAGTTTCATCGAGGCTAAAAGTTTAAGTTTGATCTTATCGGCGAGCTTTACGTACGCGTAAGGCGGGATTATGGCCATGTCGAGTTCGCCCGATATAAAGCGCTGCGAGAGTTCGGAATAAGTGGAAGTAATGTAAAGTTTTACCGGCGCGTTGAGCGCTTTAGAAAGAAAGGCTGTAAATGGCTGCAGTAATTTTTTCATATCGGCGTCGGATAAATACTTATATGCTCCGAGTCTTAACTCGCGCGCCTGTGCGGGTTCGGCCGGCAGTAAAATAAATGAAAATAACGCCGTGAAGGCTAATAGTACTATAATGGCTTTATTAGTGCTAAGCGTTTTGACTGACATAAACTACCCTCTATTTATATTTTTTTATCATATACGGACTAACTGGCGTAAGCCGTGTAAAGTTTCAGGGTAAATATATCATATAAGTTAATTATTGTCAATTAAAATGCTAATAATAAGAGACCGATAATAAGCGTGAAAATATTAAAAAACTTAAACCCCGAAGCGTCAGGCGAGCGCGCCGGCTTCGTTCTGGGAGCCGTTTTTAGCGGTAAGTTCGAGAAATATATCTTCGAGCGTTTTCGATTTATCGTCCTCGCGGTCCGCGCCGGCGAGACCGCGGCGTATTTCATCGACGCTGCCTTCGGCTACGAGGCGGCCGCCGCCGATTATAGCCACGCGGTCGCATATTTTTTCGGCGACTTCGAGTATATGCGTCGAAAAAAACACGGTAACTCCCTCCGCGGTCATGGCTTTTAATATATCTTTGAAGGCGCGCACCGACTGCGGATCTAAGCCGGAAGTAGGCTCGTCGAGAAGCAGGACGGGCGGACGGTGACAGCAGGCGGCCACCATGCTTATTTTTTTCTTGGTGCCGAGCGAATAACTTTCGATAAGCGAATTGATATGGGGCCCGAGTTCGAAAGCCTCGATGAGTTTTTCGACGCGGCCGCGGCGTTCGGAAGCCGGCACCTCAAAAATATCCATTATAAAGTTGAGATATTGCGTTCCGGTAAGTTTTTCAAACAGCATCGGAGTATCGGGCAGGTAGCCGCAGTTACGCTTCGCGCGTACGGGGTCGTTGACTATCGATATGCCGTTTATCAGGGCGTCGCCTGAATCCGGCGTCAGAATTCCGGTTAAAACCTTTATGGTAGTGGTTTTACCTGCGCCGTTAGGGCCTAAAAAGGCGTACATCGAGCCCCGTTCGACTTTAAAAGATAGATCGGAGAGCGCCTTGAAACCTGAATAACTTTTAGAAACCGAAATAACCTCGAGCAATTAAAACTCACCTCTTTTATAATTTCGTAAAGCCAGATAATGCAGAGCGGCCTGGAAGGCTATAAGCGAAACGGCCGTAGCGCACAATAAAACAATGCTTAATTTATAAAGCGATACGGCGACGGCGGCCGCAACCGCGAATATGACGAATATGAGCGCGAAAGTGCCTTCGATACGGACCGCGTTTTTAAGTTTGCCGCCGGATTTGTAACTCGCGAAATAAAAACCGAAATCGCATATAAAAAGATTCAGCCACAAAATAAAAAAGATAAATACGGCAGCGATAACGCGCGCATCGATAAATGGCGGCAGCCCCGAAAATTTAACGGCGAATATAAAACACATCATAGATGCGGCGAGATTAAGCGAAGCAAAGGTTATATACTTTGCCCAGTATATCTTTTCGATGGCTATCGGAAGGCTTTTATAAACCATTATGGCCGCGCCTTCGATTCCGAAGCAGAAAAAAGTGGAGTTGACCGAAGTGAGGTAAGCCGTGAAAACCAAAAAAGTGAATGCGCCCATATTGCCGAAAGAAAAGTCTAAATAGGTGAATATAAAGAAAATAGCCGGCATTATCAAAAGCGAATATATGATCTGTGAATTTCTTATTACGCAGAAAAATTCCTTTTTTAAAAGCGTGAAAAAACTTGAATATCTTTTATAATGGACCGGTTTACTGACCGCGGAAGATTTCGCGACGGCCGATTGCATTTCGACGCCACGGCGGAAAAACAACTTGAATAGATAATACGAGATCCCGCCAAAAATGGCCGTCAGTAAGGCGAAGGCAATTGAATTATATGCTGCGGTTTTATAATCGCCGGCGATAAGGCCGTAAACTATATTAATGATCCAGCGCGTAGGCAGGTATTCAAAATATGGCGAATCGAAAAGGTTAAGAGCGTTTTTAGCCGCTTCGGCAGGCATTTTAAAAAGTTTAGCCGGATAATTCTGGATCAATATGAAGGAGATGACGAAAATAACTCCGACGATCCACGTGAAAAAATCGGCCGCGCGTTTAGTGAATAGACGCGCCAGCAGAAGAGCTATAGATAAAACCACGAAACAGATAAGCGCTTCGAATGTTAATAAAACAGCAGCAGCCGCGGCAAACTGCCAGAAGCCCGCGCCGAGCATATAGGCGAGACCGAAAAACATCGGCATGCAAAAAGCCAGATCTATGTAGTTATTAAAAACCATTTCGAAAATTTTAGCGGCGAATAGGGCCGGAGTGTTTATAGGAAGCGGAGCGACGCACTCGCTGAAAGTCGAATTAAAAACCGATTTGACGGTGATAAATAAATTAGTGGAAGCTGAAAAACCGAATAAAATAAATATGGTAAATGCGAAAAAATTTAAAAGCGCGTTTATCGGAATTAATTTGACGGTATTTTTAAAAAGCGTTACGCTCGAAGCGGCGGAGCCCATCACGATAAAAGGCAGCGTTAAGATTATAAGCCAGAAAACGAATCTCTGACGGTCGCGGAGCAGAATATTAAGGATTTGCATTGCGCTGTATTTAGCCATTATAGCGAATTGTTTCATGCCCATAATTATACATTTACGGAGCCGGATTGTCAAGAAGTCAATTCGGTTTTCTTTTTCAGCGCTCTTTTTCTGTTGACATTAAAGAGTAGTTTTGATAAGATAGCGTTATGTTTTTAAGCATGCCGCGCTTATAAATGGATTTTTAAAGACCGCCGCGGCTTGCCGTTAAATTAGAGGATTATGGAGGATACCAATGAATATAAAGTTTTTCATGCTTATCGCGCTTCTTTTTCTGATATCGGTCACCGACTGGTCGGATTCATTTGCCGGGCCCGAAGTGCCCGTCACCAAGCCGGCCGAACTCAAAGCCGGCACCTTTGAGTTTTATATGAAATCAGGGCTCGATTTCTTCGGCGCGCAAAAATTCGACGCGGCACTTCTTGAATATGAAAAAGCTCTTAAATTGAGGCCGCTTGATGTTGACGCGCTTTATAACGCCGGCCTTGCCTATCATCATAAAAAAGACTTTCAGCGCGCGCTCGATTATTACTTAAAAGCCTTGAGCGTAGATAAAAACCATTTCGCATCCAATTTAAACGCCGGCATAGCTTACGACGATTGCGGCCGCGGCGCGGAAGCCCTCGATTATCTTTTGAAAGCGGCCGCCATAGAGCCGGGGCGTTTCGAGCCTTATTACAATCTTTCCAATATATATCTGGCGCAAAAAAAATACCCGGAAGCTATAGCCGTTTGTAAACGCGGACTCTCAATTCATCCGATGCATGACAGGCTTCATAATAACCTCGGTAACGCCTATTTTAATACTGGCAGCAGAGCTGAAGCTCTCGCCTGCGCTAAAACCGCTTCGACGATAAATCCTCGTAACGAAACGGCGTTTTTTAATCTTGGCACCTATTACGAAGCGGCGAACGATGCCGTTAATGCGGCCGCAAGTTATAAAAAGGCAGTTGAAATTTCGCCGCGTCATTACGATGCGCTTTTAAATCTTGCCATTTTAGAGGCGGAAGGCGGCAATTTAGATGCCGGTGAAACGCTTCTGACCAAGAATAAGCTGATAAATCCAGCCGACGCGCGGGCCTATTATAACCTTGGCATCATATACAATATGAAGGGCGAAAAACAAAAAGCGCTCGCCGAATTCAACGCCGCGCTCGAACGGGACGCTTCTTACGCCGAAGAGTTAAAGCCCTTGATTAAATCGCTTGCGGAAGGAAGGTAATCGTTATATGAAAAATTATAAATTCAGGCCGGACCTTTTTTGCGCGCCGTTATATTTTTTACTCGCGGTTCTAATTTTATTTCCAGCTTTTTTAAACGCTCAGGCTGTGACGGCCGATGACGGCGTTAAGTCCGATTTTTCATTAAATTCCGAACGGGCGTTAAGCGGCGCGATGAGCATGATGAACGCCCAAAAATTCGCCGGGGCTAAAAAAATTTTAAAGGAAGCCATTCAAAAAGACCCGCTTAACGATCTTCTGTGGCTGTCATACGATAGCTGCGTAAGAAGCGAAATGTTAGCAAAAAAAAACGCGGAAGATAAGAGTATATCAACCCAGGATAATAATTCCATGCGGACCTCCGTTACAAAAGGCGGTAACGAAGCAGACGTGGCCGGCCTGCCGGTTAAGAACCCGGAATCTATTACTGCCGGAGCTAAAATTCCGGAGCCGTCAGACGAAACGCCCGTAGAGAAAACTAACGAAAAAGACATTGAATGCGCCATACTCGACGCCGATTTTTCGGGCGGCTCCGCGGCGGGCGATCTGGCCTGTCTTCTCAACGATACCTTTAAATTTATAAACGCCGGCGGCGAATTTTATTTATCGGCGCGCGCCAAAGATAAAAATGCGACCGTTTCATTTTCTTTCAATATATCCAAGTTTCCGAAGAAGGTCAAACTGCTTATCACTCACAGACTCGTAAAAAAAGACCGCTTTTTATCGGCGGCCGACTTAGTTATTGATTTAAATGAAAATAAAGTAAATTATGATTCAATTAAACTCGGCAATAAAATCGAAACCAGCGAATACGATATAACCAATATGTCTAAAACCGGCGCTAATATACTTACGCTCAGCGTCGAAAACTCCGCTCATCCGTACCTGCTGAAAAATGTTAAAGTAATGCTTTACTTCAAAGATTGATTACTACGTTTAAATCGTAATCGAAAGCCGGTTTTATGTTGGAGCTGAATGAAAAAATAATATCGCCGCCGCGCCGGTATTCACAATATTTATAAATGGCGCACGCGCCAGGTTCGCTTTCGAAATCTTTCGGCGATATAATTATAAATTTTTCATTTTTTTTGTTTTTAACGGTTTCGTTCTTTTTAATCGTGGTCATTGCGTTCAGACGATCGACGCCGAAAATTTTAGCTAAATACTCCCGAATCAGCCCGCATCGATGATTATCTTCGTCTTCAATAAAATACCACTTTATATCCTCCGGCATGCGCCGCGAATTTGAAAGCACTCCGAGATAAATATCTTTAATAGCTTCAGAAGAGCATTTTGCTAATATCTGCCGCTCGCGCGAAGGCGAAAAACCTATGCCGTCGTTTTTTAATTTTTGAATATTCATCGAAGTTTTGAACCGTTTATTCAATAATTTAATTAAAAGCGAGTCTATATTGTCTATAACAAGTCTTAGCCGCTGTACGGCGTTTTGCATAAATCACCTTCCCGTTGAATTCAGTTTAAGCGCCTTGCCGGCGCTTAAATTAAGATTTAAATAATCTGAAAATTACTTAGTTGCAATAAGAACCGGAATAATTTTGTATTGACATCAGCGATTATATTATGTTACATTATCAGCGTTTAAGAGTCAAGCGTTATCGCTAAATTTTATCATAAATATCTCTGGATTATTATTTTATAAGGAAACGAGAGTAAAAATGAAAAATAAGTCCGCCGTATCATCGATTTTAACTTTTTCTTTAGTAACGCTTATTATCAGCCCTTTGATCTTTAACGCCGCCGAGTGTGCCGCGGCGGATATCGCCGGCGCCGATATCGACGCAGAGGCCGTTTTCGTCGAATTCGCCGAGCAGGATTACGAAAACGATTTGCTTGACTCGCAGGAAAATACGATCACCGCCGGCGCCGCGGATATTTTATCTGAAGACATGACGCCCGAAGTTCTTATTTCAAACGAGGGTATCGACTATGAAAGTATCATTCAGACGGCGCTTACGGCTTCACGCGACATACGCAAGATCAATTTAAATATTAAAAATAATGAAAACAATCTGCTGATCGAAGAAATAGCGTATAAGCCGAATTTTACCGTTAAAATGGATAACGATCATAACTACAGTTACCAGCTGAGTCAGAAAGTCGCCGATTTAGTCGATTTATCGGTCGGTAAAAGCGATAATACAAAAAAATCCGCCGACGGCACGCTTAATTATTCTTTGTCGATCGATTTACGGCGGCTCGACGATAGCGACCTTAAAATGAGCCGCCTCGGCTTCAATCGCGATCTTTTAAGCTATGCCGGCGCCCGCGAAAATTTTAAATTGCGCGTCATAAGACAGTTCTATGAATTGATCTTAGCCATCGAAGAGTATAAGGTCCTCAATAACTCTTGCCAGCGGTGGTATGAAATGCTCGATTACGCGCGCTCCAAATACGAACTCGGCTTAGCAAATAAAATCGATTACCTTAACGCCGAAGTCAACCTCGCTAACGCGCAAAACGCTCTTTTACAGCAGGAACAAAACATTCAGACGCTTAAAGAGCAGTTTTTCGATCTGAGCGGCTGCGACGCCGGCGGTCTGGGCACTAACGAAATACCTCTCAAATATAACATAACTTTTGAAAAAATGGCGACGGAAGAAATAGAAAGTATTCTTTCAAATAAAGACAATTCCTGCCTCCGCGAAGACGTAGAAGCCGAAAGAGTAGCCCTCGAAATAGCCCGCATCAAATATTTAAAGGCTAAAAAACAGGCCGCTCCGCGTTTGAACCTTAATTTGATCAAAACCGATTACGACGATCCTGCGCGCGAATCAGACTTCAGTTCATCGCTTACCTATCGCTTCAACATGGGACGCCAGCAAAATTCGGTCAGTGAATGGATAGAAAAAAATAATTACGAGCTGAAAAAAATAGCGCTCGATGAGATCGAAAAAAGCGTTTCGATAGAGCAGCGCGACGCATTGCGCCGGATCAATTATATCGAAAAAGCATATGAAATAGCCGCCAAAAGCCTTAAACAGGCTTATGAAAATTATGAATTCTCCACAATCAGCTTTCAGAAAGGCTTGATATCTAATATCGACCTTCGCGACGCGCAGGATAAACTTACAAGCGCTAAAAGAAGCGTGGTTTCACTCATAATATCTCATAAAATAGCGTGCCGCAAATTTTATTTCGTAATGGGTAAAGATCTGTGATTATAAGGTAAAATTATGGCTTATAAAAATAATAAATTATATATCGTAGTTGCGGCAGTCCTTGCCTTAGCGCTTTTGGCGGCTGGCTGCACCGGCTACGCTTCTAATTTTTTCAAATATTTATTTTACGGCGGCGGCGCTTCAACCACCATGCCATACGAATTAAGCGTATATAAGGCAGCAAAAAAAGATTACGATATTACTTTAAGCGCTCAGGGCCGCTTAGAATGCATCAACGAGTTGGGCATATCCGTTCCTGACGGCATATGGGGCGCCCGCATAGAAAAACTTGCGACGGAGGGCGAAGTCGTTAATTCCGGCGAAGTGATCTGCGCCCTTAACACAAGTTCTATCGAAGAGACCCTGAACCGCGCGATGAACGAGCTTTCCAATTCTGAAAACGAACTCGAAGATTTCAAGCTCGAAAACGAACTCGAAGATATGAGCAAGAAAGTTGAAATAACTAAAAAAGACCTGCAGTACGAAGTTAGCTTATTCAAACTCGGCGAAATAAAAAAAGGCGCCGATACCATAGAAATAGCCATCAGCAATACCGGTATAGAAAAAAATATTTCTTTTATTAAAAATTTCGAAACTAAACTTAATTCACAAAAAGAACTTTTGAAAAAAGGATTTTTAAGCTCTTTCCAATTCGCCGAACTCGAGCTTGATTATCAACGCAATATACTCGAGCTCGAACAAAATTACAATAAGCTCGAAATGCTCAAAGAATTGCCTCTGGCAGAAGAAGTTAAAAAAAACGAGACCACCGTTATAAAACTCGAATTCGACCGTAATCTTACGGCGCGCGAGTATAAAACAGCCTCCGGATTAAATAAAATAGAAGAGGAAAAAAAAGAATTAAACATAAATGAAAAAAAACATAAAGTGTCCCAGGCGCAGTCGATGATCGATAAGGCGCAGCTGAAAGCTCCGATAGGTGGCACTATTTTATACAGCGTCAGCTGGATCGGCAAAACAAGGGTAGGAATGGAAGTATGGTCCGGACTCGATATACTTAAGATAGTCGATTTACAAAATATGAAAGTAATAGTTAAGATAAACGAAAAATATATAGATAATTTCAAAGAAGGCGCGCCGGCGGTTATAATGCCTGACAGCCAGCCCGGAAAAAAACTGAAAGGCTTCGTGCATTCAATATCCAAACTTGCGAGGCTCAAGGACGAACGCGATCCTAAAGGCCCTAAGGAATTTGACGTGACGATATATTTCAAAGAAACTTCCGAAATTAAATTAGTGCCTAATATGTCAGCGAGCGTGGATATTGTCTGCAGCTCGCTTAAAAATTCGATACGCGTACCTAAAGATTTTATAGACGATAATATTTTCAAGCTCGTTTCGCCCGCAGCTAAAACCGTCGATATTAAAAAATTAATTAAACTCGAAGCCGGAGCGGAGGACGCTTCATCGGCTGGCGGCACTTCGGAAACCTCAGCCGTAAAGAAAAAAATGCCGGAGCTGGCGCCGCCGGCCGAAGATGGTTTGATAATGGCGGGCGAAGACGGAGACTATTATTACTTTATAAACTGTCCCGATGAATTTAGCGTTTTAATACCGCAAAAAGGAAACGATACCGTTGAAAATAATATCTGATAAGTATTATTACAAATTAATATTCAGGCTGGCGGCCCTTTCTTTGATCATACTGCCGCTCGTGCTCGTTTTCTCATGTTCCGGCGTTACCGTCAATAACGGAGCGGGCTCGAATGGATTATTCACCGTCGCGCCCGTTGAAATCGAAATGTGCCTTCAGCTCCACGCCATTATAGAATCGCGCGAAAAATCCGAAATATCGGCGCTCCATTCCGGAGTGATAGAATATTTGAGGCCGGAAGGCGATTTTGTTAAAAAAGGCGAACTTATCGCTAAACTCGAAACTACCGAATTAAAAGATATGCTCGACGATCTCGTGCTCAATAAAAGAATAATCGATATAGATTTTTTAATCAAACAGGATGAGCACGAGCAGAAGGTCATCGAAAAAAGAAACCGTAACCTTTATGAATCAATCAATATGAATAAAAATATAATCGCTTACCGCCAGCTTAAATACGGCTTAGATTACGACCGTAAGATCGAACTCGAATATCAGTACGCCAACTCGCTTATCGAAATTAAAAATCTCGAGACCGAATTAAGAGAAAAAGAACGATTGAAATCCAAAGGCTTTATTTCACAGAGCGAAATAGACGATCTTAAACAGCAGATATATTCTAAAAAGAAAAGCAGTGAAGCGGTAAATCTCAATCTGGAAAAACTTTTAAGAGGCGCCGATGTTAAAACGCTCGCTGAAAAAGAAACCGAAATTAAAAGCGACTCGCTGTCGGTGGAATTAACCATGAAAGCCTATGAGGTAGCTTTTAATTCGCGCGGCGCCATTAATAAAGGCCGCCGCAACCGGCTTTCTAATATCAATAAAAGCATAAGCAGACTTCAGACGATAATCGACGCCATATCCATAAAAGCGCCGCACGACGGCATCGTTATCTATGGCAAAACATGGATAACCGAAGGCGAGCGCGAAAAAGTGAAAATAGGCATAAATGTCTGGCAGGGCTGGGCTTTTATGAGCGTGGCTTCGTTAAACGCTATGGATCTGCATTTTAAAGTTAATGAAGTGGACATATCTAAAATTAAAATAGGACAGAAGGTCGAATTCAGCCTGATCGCGGCGCCCGATAAAACTCTTCAGGCGCAAATATATGAAATAGCTAATATAGCCTCGATTTCGGATTCCGACGCAAACCGCGTGTGTAATATAGTCGTTAAAGCTAAAATCGACGGCGAGGCGGCAAAACATAACCTTAAGCCCGGAATGTCGGTTAACGCTAAAATCTCGACCGGAGAGAAAAAACGGGCGTTGTTTATTCCACGCGCCTCGATTATAAACGGCGATTGCGTTAAAATGGAAAATGGAGAAATACGCCGGATAAAAACAGGCGCGGCCGATCTTTTTAATATAGAAGCCGTTTCCGGTCTAAACGCCGGTGAAAAAATATTAGCGGCCGCTTCGGCGGCTAAGGCCGGACGAGTTTTAAGCGAATACGCGTCCGTGCGTAAGGGAGTTATCGCCGATTACATCAAAGAAATGGGCGAACTCGCGCCCACTAATAAAACCAATATATCGGTAGGTTTTTCCGGTAAGATAAATAAAATCGCGGCGGAGGGAACTTATATCGAAAAAGGTTATGAGGTCGCTATTATAGACGTAAAGGAACGCGAAGACCGCTTGAAGGAAAAACAACTGCGCGAAAAAATACTCAATAAGGAAAAAAAGATAGTCGAAGAACGCGCTGCAGCCGATATCAGCGCCATCGAAAATAATCTCAAAATTAAAAAAATCGATCTGGATATATTAAAACTCGATTACGAAATACTTATAATGCCGCTTAAAAAAAATAAACGAAAAGAATTCGAAATATCTATCCAGTTATGTGAAAATGCCCTCAAGGGAATTGAAAATGAATACGAAACTAAGAAGGAAATGGCTAAAAAAGGTTATATTTCAGCTAACGAACTCAATAAAATCAGAGTGCGTCTCAACAGCTCCCTCGCCGCGCTCGAAGTGGCTAAATATAAATACGATTATGAAAAGTCTCTCCCTCTTCCAAATCAGCTCGCTAAGGCGGTTATGGAGCTTGAAAAAGCCCGGCTCAACCTCGAGCTCGAAGAGTTTAAATTGTCAAGACGCCGGCAGAAGTTAATTTATGATCTCGAAAAAAAAGGTATTGAAATCCGCTCCAATCAGTATTCGCTCAATGAATTAAAAAAAATCGTCGAGGACGCCGTCGTTAAAGCTCCCATATCCGGCACGGCCGTTTACGTTAAAAAATGGTCGAATGAGGGAATGAAGAAAATAAAAGAAGGCGATATAACCCGCGAAAACATGACTTTTTTAGAGCTTTCAAACCTCGATCGTTTCTTCGTTAAAGCCAGCGTCGCCGAAGAATACTTTAATAAGATACATATCGGGCAGCCCGTGATATTCTACCTGCCGTCCGCGCCCGATAAAAAATATGAAGGTAAAATTAAAACTATAGGGCTTTTCGCCCGCGAAAAGGAAGAAGCAAGTATTTTTTCAATGAATAAAGACGATCTGGCGCTCGAAGCGCCTAAGTTTTTCGATATCGAAATAGAAACGGCCGTACGCAATCCAAAGTTTCAGCCCGGCATTTCAGTTAACTTCGAAATACCGCTCGAATCTAAAAGCGGCGTCATTACCGTTGCGCGTAAATTTTTATTCAAAGATAAACAGGGAGATTTCGTTTATTTAAAGAACGGCGATAAAAGACGCGTCAAAACCGGATTGAAAAGCGCCGAAGATATCGAAATAATCGAAGGCCTCGCGGAAGGTGATATTATTGCTTACTGAGATATTAATTGACGGCGTTTTGAATTTCTGGCGTAATAAATTACGCACTTTTCTCACCATGCTCGGTATTATATTCGGCGTGGCTGCCGTTATAGCCATGCTCGCCATCGGCAACGGGGCGAAAATCGAAACGGTCCGCCAGATAGAACTTTTTGGCGCCACCAATATTATCGTGCGGCCCGTCGCGCTAAGTAACGAAAAATTAGAACAGGCTATCCGTAAATTATCGACGGGATTAAGCGTCGCCGACGCCGAATATATTAAATCAGTGCTTCCGTTCGTAGTAAACTCCGCCGCATCGACCGAATTGAAAGAAGCAAAAGTTAAATACGAGTCGATAGAGCCTAAATCAACGGTAGTCGGCATTGACGCCAATTATGCGCGCGTCGTTAATTTAAAACTAGCCGAAGGCCGCTTCATCGACGGAGTCGATATTCAAAATTATGAACGGGTATGCGTTATCGGACCTAAAATAAGAAAGGAACTTTTTTATAACGAACCCGCGATAGGCGCTGTTATTAAAATCGATAACCAGCAATTCAGCGTCGTCGGAGTTATAGAGGAAAAAACCGCTGAAAAAGGCTCGGCTTCCGAAAAGAAAATGCAGATCAAAACGCGCGACGCCGAAACCGATATCTATATCCCGATCAGCGTCGCCGAAAAGAAATTCGTGCGCCCCGTCAAAGCCGGCGAAACCCATTCTAAAACACTTTATAACAGCGTTTCAGAACTTTATATCGAAGTGCGCTCCACCGAATGCTTGGCGTTCGCTAAAAATTTAATAACCGCCATACTTAAAAGACGCCATTCGGGCGTCGATGATTTCGAGGTTATCGTTCCGCTCGAAGTGCTCGAGCAAAGTAAAAAAGCCGTCGAAATATTCAACCTTGTAATGGTCTTAATCGCCGGCCTGTCGCTTATCGTTGGCGGAATTGGAATTATGAATATCATGCTCGCCACGGTAACCGAACGCACCCGCGAAATCGGCCTCAGACGAGCAATTGGCGCCACCGAAAAACTCATTCTTTTTCAGTTCGTCGCCGAAGCCACGATCATATCGGTTATAGGCGGGCTTATCGGTATTATGTGCGGGCTTTTTATCAGCTACGGCGTTTCGGCCTATACCGGCTGGAGCACATATACTACCGGCGGCTCAGTGCTTTTGTCGTTTTCATTCTCGGTCTTTACCGGAATATTCTTCGGATATTACCCGGCTTACGTGGCCTCTACTAAAAATATCATAGACGCGTTGAGATACGAATAAAATATAATTGATGGTGAACGAATGAACATTGCAGATAATTTAAGTTATGTTAACCAAAGAATCGAGCTCGCGCTTCAAAAGAGGCGGCTGTATTTCAGCGCTGCCCGACGCGAATGTCTTTCCGGCGATACCGTCGAAGTCGCCGCCGCGTCTAAATATATCGATGCCGAAACTATTATCAAAGCTTACGACGCCGGTCTCAGAATATTTGGCGAAAATAAAATACAGGACCTTAAAACTAAATACGATTTTATCAAATCTA
>CAYTCW010000076.1:0-21411 GCA_964436235.1 uncultured bacterium | reverse complement strand
AGTATTCAACTACAGTATTCAACGCATCTGGCGTAATCACTCATTTTATCTATATCAAATACTATTTCAGCGAATTTAGACTCGAAAGCGGCGCACGGCGTTTTAATGATGTTATAAACCGCGTCTAATGCGTCTTTTTTTGAAGCGAGCCCCATTTTATATTTAAGCAGAAGTTTTACTCCGAATAAAGCGGCTATTTTAATGGGATTTTTGCGGTTTTCGAATATATCCATAAATATATCTTTATTTTTAAAAAATATATCGGGTTTAATGCATATAAAATTGCCGCCGGTATAGGTTCCGTCTTTGCAATAATACCAGCTTCTGCGGGTGTTTTCGAACTTAGAGTCATAAAGCGATTTTTCTACGATAGGATAAATCGCGTCGTAATTTGAATTTTGCGAATAGCCGATGAAATTATCGACCGCCTGATGGTTGATCAGCGGGATATCGCAGGAAGTTATGATGACTTTTTTATTTTTATCGATTTTATCGTTTGAAAGGGCTTTTGATATATTATCGATTATATCGCTACCTTCAGGTATAAAATGATCGTAATAATCGGCGTTTATGTGCTTTTTAACTTCGGCGCTGGCAAGTAAAAATAAAGAGCCGCGCAGCCTTGATTCTTTAAAAGCGCGCAGCGTTAAATTAGCCATGAACTCACTTTTTATTTTAACTAAAGCTTTATATCCCTTGTCTGAAACTTCGTTTAATTCAGGGCCGGCGCAGCCGCCGGCAAGCATTATAATATCCATAAAATAATAATATCCCGCTTTATATTTATAATTTTTTTATCATATGCCTTTTTATAAATTTTCGTTTTTATTATTTTCATTTTCATTGCTTTTTATGTTTTTAGTTCCGCTGTTCATAAAATATTTAGGATGGTAGTAAATCATGTAAAATACGGCCCATGCGCTTAAAACTATTATCGAGTAAATATACGCCAGGCGTTCGAGCGACTGCGTCGAGTAACCGGCGAAAGCGGCCGCTATAAAAGCTCCGCCTATGCCGGCGAAGTATATATTCGACATTATCGCATCCGGCCAGTCGGGCGCATAACTGTTTACGAATTCATCATATTTAGAGTGTTTATAAGGTTTAAGCGAAGGTATTAGCCGGTTGGTATTGGATAAAAATTCACGATAGTCGTTTCCGTATTTGGCGATCATATTTTTTTCTTCGTATAGCGCAAGCATAAAACTATGGAGGGTCAGCGGTGTTATCATTATCAAAAAACCTTCAAGCGGAAGCGCGAGGCCGATAGCCGCGGCGCCGAGTATATCGCCGAAGTAAAGCGGGTTGCGAACGAATTTGAACGGGCCGGCGACTATTAACTTATCCTGGTTGGCGTTTTTAGCCATCACGACGAACGAAGAAAGATAAGCTGCGCCCCAGGCTCTTATAATGAAAGCGGCGAAGCATAAAAAGCCTATGGCGGAGTATAAATATTTAACGGTTGAAAGCTCGGTCACTCCGAAATATTGATAAATTCGAATATTTGTGAACATCGGGGTTACGAGCGCCGCCGCCGCTATCAATGCGGTTATTTGAAGCCTGAAGTTGAATTCGAGTTCGTGCAGTTTATTAAGCATCTTTAAATATTCTCCAGATTATGCGGTAAATATAAATAATATTTTTACAAATCGGCCGTTTTTTTATATACTGCCGCCGCCGAAAATAATAGAGCATACGCCGAACGATAAATTACCGGTGAAATGAACTATCATCGAGGCGAGAACGTTTTCTTCCCTTTCATAAACCCAGCCGAAAAAAGCGAATGAAACAAAGGCCGCCGCGGTTAAAAATACCGCAGAATATCCCATAGGCTGGCATAAAATAGTAAACAGCGCCAGGTGCCTCGCCGCTACTATAAGCGCGGGAACTGCCACGGCGAAGTATATGTTGTAATAACGCTTGAGGCTTTCCTGCAGATAGCATCTGAAGAATAATTCTTCGCATAAAGGCAGCATGACGGCCAGCATCAGACCGGCCTCGCGCATGAATCCGTGGTTTGAGTTAATTCCGGCCCGTTCCTGAATATGCAATATCAATGAATCTAAATATTTAAAAATTGAATATTGTCCGCCGGAAAGTCCCATCGATTTTAATATATATTCGATGGCGCCGAAATATAAAATACAGGCCAGAATAGTGATCACGCAGTAATTATTGAGACGGAACAAACTCATCTGCGCCGATATCTTTATTCTGGAAAAAACCATCGGTATGGCGGCGTAAGCTATGAATAATAAGGCGAAAAACGAGTACAGAAAGTAAACCCAGGTTTTAGCGTCGAGCGCCTTATAAGCTAATGACGGTATAAAATATATGAGCGTCGTTATAAAAATAGCAAGTAAAACGCCGTCTTCACGATTAATAAATCTTCTGTTTTCAATCATTTGAAATCATCCCGTTAATTTAATTTTTCTAATTGCGGCATAAATTTAATTTTATGTATCAGTTCAAGATATTCGCCCGGGTACAGCGGCCTGTTTTTACCGGAAATCGCTATCAGCAGGGCTTCTATAACATTGGCGCCGTGAGCGCGGCCGGCGATTCTCGGATACGTGGTTATTAAATAATTAATGCCGCGAAGTTTTAAATCGCTGATATTTTCTTCGGTAGCGCTTGTAGTTACGACGGTTTTGCCTTTTAACTCCGAAGGCGCGTGACGGTTTATATAATTAAAATCGCCGGCTATTATATCGGCCCATTTAAAATAACTTGCGAAGCGTTCGCTTTTTGGCGCGTTTGAAGGTTTAACGGGATATATTAATTTATACGGCAGCAGCTTCGTAGCTATAGGCGCAAATATTTTAGCGGCTAATTTACCGGCCGCGAGGCTTTTTATAGGAATAGGCAGTCCGATTGCCGTCATAAGGTCGCCGAAGATTATATTGAATCCGGCATTTTCAAAACTTTCAGCCATCAGAGCCCTGTTAGTGGCGCATACGAAAAAAACTTTTTTTTCGGCCGGCTTAAAACCGAGTTGGCCGGTTAATATATCAACTATTTTATCTTCAATAAGGTTTTTAACGCCCGAGCCGTCAACTATCGGCGTGACCTTTGCCGCGCCGGCTATTTTAAAAGCGTCCGGCATACCGTATTTATCGCCTTTTATCTTCAGGTAAAAATCTATGCCTCCAAGGCCGAACGCGTCAACGCGCCCGTCGAGCGAGGCGGCCAGTTTGCAGGCTTTATCCACATCGCCGTCGGCGCCGATGCGTTCTATATGAATTTTTCTTCCCATCAGTTCGATATCGGAGGAGTGGTTCCTGTCGGATGGGCCGAGTGAAACCGAGATGACCGTCAATTTTTTCATTGATTATAAACCGATCTGAATAAATTTATTCGATTTTCATAATATACGCTTTTCCGGCTTCGTTCATATTAGAAACTAATTTAGCTTCGAGGCTGAAATTTAATTTTTTATTATTAAGCTGGTAAGCTATAAAATATACTTTTTTAATTGAATTTGAGTATGAGGGCACGGCTATTTTAGCCTGATTGTTTTTAAGCGGCACTTCGCCGATGTTTATTTTGCCGTCGGCGTCTTCGATTATCTGGATCAATCTGAATAGTTTGTTTTTATCGGCGGCCGTAGGTTTAGCTCCTCTGAAACTAACTACGAGTATATTGTTTTCGGCCACTCTCTTGCGGGCCGCGCCGGCTTTTGAAGAATCGGGCCCGATTATATCGATTAAGCGTTCATCTGAAACCGTTCCGTCTTCGAATTTTAATTTATAATTGAAAGTTTCGGCCGCCGTCCCGGTTCCGGTCAGCGGGTCTATTTCCGCGTAGTAAAAACCCTTTTCATCGGGGCCGTTCATTTTAGTTTCGGCTAAGTCTTCAGTTATGATGGAATCCGGCGGCATAAATTTATCTGGCGGCCGTTTCCAGCCGTTAATGCCCCAGGACATTACGGCGGGTTTTTCGGAATATATCACAAACTTTTCAATTACCGCCGGAGTTTGAGGAAGATGAGTCACAAAGGGGGTGAATAAAATATTAGCCGCGCCGTGGTTTAATAATTCGGCTTTTTTTATTTCAGCCGGAAGCGCCGTAAAATTATATTTGGTATTTACGCGTAATTTTAAACTTTCGTCGTATCCGTAAAGGCCGCCGGCCATATCGGGTCTGTTGATAAGATTAGCCACTAACCAGTCTTTGTAGATATCTTCGAAGGTTTTATTTATGCCGGATTGCGCAAGAACGGCGTCTATGCTTTCGATGCCTTTTAAGGGAGAAGCTACCAGAGTTTTGTAAAATTTTTGTTTTTCGTCCGGATCTGCTCCGGCGTATTTATGAAATAAGTAGTAATGAAAAAGATAGACCGCGCCGTAGTCTTCCATGGAATTCTGCCAGACGGTAGAGTCGTCTGAAGGGTTTTTCATAAAAGAGAGTATCTGCGGCGGATGGCCGTAACCGCAAATATAATGGGCAAGCTGAGAGCAGCCTTCATTAAGCCATTTATCTTCTTTAGCATCGCTGGCAAAATGTATCATATGCTGAAATTCGTGCGCTATTATGCCCGGATAAAGAGGATCGGCGGGGTCTGACGGGTAGCAGTCGAGATATATCATTTCGCGTTCGTTTGAATACTCCACCACGCCTGACGGATAGCAGTCGAGCGGGAAAAAATATCCGCCTACAAAGCCTTTACCCGGCGCCCAGCCGTCTTTAATGTCTATGACAAGAATGGTGACGCGTTCGTCGCCGTCGATGCCGGGATTAGGCTCGCAGCCGAAAGTTTCGGTATTTTTTTTATATATAATGGTGTCGAAACGCTCTACTATGGAGCTTAATATTTTATCGTCGTATTCTTTTCCTTCTTCTAAGTATAAATAGCAATGTATTCCTATTTTTTTGAGAACCGCCGTTCTTTTTTCAGGCTTGTTCTTTTCAATATTCATTACGCTGAATATTTCTTTCTGGCCCTCGGTTTTAATTTCAGGAGTTTTGCGGATGCGCGTGATATTCTGTTGAGGCGTTCCGTGTTCATCAACGATTTTTTGAGTCATTTCGTGAAAATAGCCGGTAGCGTCTATCCAGGAACTCATTTCGTGGCTTTTTTTTATATCGTTTCCGGCGGCCGCGGTTTTAAAATCTCCGGCATATAGCGGATAAACGCCAATAAGAAATAGTGCGCTTAATAAAGATAGCGCGCATAGAGTTTTTATATAAAAATGTAATTTCATGATGCCCTCCATTTGTATAATAATTATATCATAAGGCGCCAAAAAAAAACAGTATATTTTATTATTTTATAAACACTTCGTGATTTTAACCGATAAACTTAATTGTATTATTACAGTCAGGATGTTTTAATGAATAAATTCAGCAGACCACAGTTAAACTTCATATTAATGACGGCTATATTCATGTTTTATTTTTTTGGCTGTCTTAATTCACACAGGACTATCGTTAAAAAAATTCCGCACCCTTTCAGTCTTTTATCTATAATTAAAATTACCCGGGAACCGGAAGGCAAAATTTCCGCTTTATCTTTAAAATCGCGGGATAATGTCGTTAAATTAGCTTCGAGATTATGAAATTTATATTTACTAAACTATCGAAAGTGTGATATAATCTTAATTAGATTAAAAATGAGCGTGTAATTTATGGCTTTGCCAACTGAAGTAATAAAATTATTAGAAGATTTAAAGTCAACTAAGGAAGAGGTCCGTAAAAAATCGGTAATTACCCTTGGCAGATATAATCTGGCGGAGGTAAAAACCGCTCTTTCCGAGCTTACGAACGACACATCCACCGCGGTGCGTTATTTTGCTAAAAAAGCGCTTAAAGACTTTGAGTCGATTTCGGCTTCACAGGCCGAGCAGACCGGCGGTTTTGACATGTCGTCTCCTTCCGCCGTTGCCTCGTCACAGCCTTCGGTTACGCCGCCTTCGTCCGGGCCGGTTATCAGCGAAGCGCCTTCTTTAAAAGAAGACCCGTTGAAAAAACCGGTTACTATGCCGTCCGTCGATTTATTCGACCGCAGCGGCGGCTCGCTCACTAAAATATTGAACGATCTTAAAAGCCCTGATGAAAACGTAAAAATAGAAGCCATTAAACAGCTCGGCGACCAGAAAGAAGTAGTGGCCACCGAGCCTCTTTTAGGCCTTATACACGATCCGGTTAAAAGCGTAAGGCTTTACGCCGTTCAATCGCTGGGTATGATAGGCGAAAATCGCGTTTTAACGCCTCTTTTAAATCTGCTTAATTCCGAGCAGGACGCTTTCGTCGTGGCCACTCTCGTTAAAGCTATCGCGCGCGTGGGCGGCGCCCAGCTGATACCTATAATAGCCCGTTATTTAAAAGATCCCGACGCCCGCACGCGCGCTAATACGATCGAAGCTCTTGAAATAATAGGCGATCCGAAGATCATTAAGTTTCTCATTCCGCTTTTGCAGGATGAAAATAACCGTGTTAAGGCAAATTCGATAAAAGTCCTGTCTAAATTCGGAAAAACTAATATGTTTGAAAAATTGGACGAGATGCTTCAATCGGATGATATTTCGATACGCGGTTCCGCTATTTACGCCTTGAGCGCCATAGGCGGCGAGCAGGTAATCGAGCTTCTTGAAAAAGCTAAAAACGACGAAGACTCGGGTAATTTAAAGAAATTGGCGGAAGGTCTTGCTAAAATTAATACGGACCGTTCGATGGAACTTTTGAGGGAATTAAGCGTCCATCCCGACGAGGAAGTATCGGCTTTAGCTTCGTCATTTCTCGGCGGCGACGCCGAAGCGTCTGAAGAGCAAGTTCCGGCAAATGCGGAGCCTGAAGATAAGCCTGAAATAGTTTCTCAGCCGGAACTAAAAACCGCGCCCCAAACGCAGCAGCCTTTAAGCGAAGCCCGTCAGAACCCGCCGTCTCAGCCGGCGTCATTCGAAGAGACAAGGCCCGCGGCGCAGAAAATATCTCAGCCGGCGAGCCTGTATTTGCAGCCTTCCAAAACACAGCAGAGCCAGGATCTGTCACAGCAAGCATATCCGCAGTTCCAAACGCTCAAAATACCAGCGGGGCCGCCGCGCAATTTCAATATGCAAGATTTTGAATATTTATGGAACGATACTCTTATTCTCTTAAATAATTTCGCTAAAAATCATCCCGATTTTTCTAAAGAGCAGATGCTCGCTTTTTTAAGGGCTTTAGAAACCGCTATTGAATGATTTTCTTATAAAATCGATATTTTCCATTAATTTTTTTGAAGTTATCGCGAATGAACGGTGGTTTTCAAAAGAATGAGGGTCGGTTTCTATGGTTATTCCTCCGTTATAGCCCATTTTAGATAATTTAGACAGAAACGCGGCGAGATCCATTATGCCGTCATCGATCAAACGATGTTCGCGGCTTATTTTGTAATTAGACAGATGAACATGCGCTATATTCGTTTTAATTTTATCTAAATATTCGTGCGGCGCGCAGTCCCATGTGCCTAAGTGAGTGGTGTCGATGGTGACATATTCGAATTTATTTAAAAGCTCTACTGAATTGAGTGAATTGCCAAAATCGTCAAGCTCGATGGGTTTGAATTTATTGTATTCGGATTTGTGGGCGGCTATATCATAAGTGATTTTTTTTCTGATTTTAAAAGGCAGTTTTTTAAAATTATAAAAAGCGCGGCCTAATTTTCCGAATAAAACATAGCGCCGCGGCATATTTTCGATGCCTATTTTTACGCCGGGATTACTTTTCTGATAATCGGCGAGTTCGGTTAAAAGCCATTTTTTATATTCACTTTCATGTGAAAGCGCCGTGTGGGCCACTACCACACCCGCGCCGAGCTGAGCCGCCATTTCTACCGTGCGCATAAGTTTATGCTGGGGCTTTTCGGGCCAGAATTCATTTTGCCATGAGTTGAAAGGACAGTGAAGAACCTTTACCGGTATTTGATAATCGGCGGAAAGTTTTTTAATATAACTTGTATTCGATAATTCTTGGTTGCGCCCGACTATTATTTCGACCCCGTTAAACCCGCATTTAGAGGCTATATTGAAAAAAGGCATCAGCTGATAGTCGTATAATGAGCCGTGGCTTAAATATATTTCGTTCAAATCAATTCCTTTCAAATAGTGCATAATGCATAGTGTATAGTATATTAATTAATATGAATATTTCAGATGCTTGAAAAAATTAAACTGGTTTTATAAATCAAGCCCAGCTGTATTTTTTAAGTACGAGTTGTTCGTAAAGGTCTAAACCCTGGGCGTTCAAGCGGAGGCTGTGTATTTTATCCTTTTCGAATACGTCGAATGTAAGTATCATGCAGCCGTATTCCTGAAGGTAAAAAAGTTCGTGTACTATTTCGTCGTTGCCGGTTTTAGCTTTCATGGCCGCCTGAAGATTTTTTAATTCCATTTCTTTATAGGCGTTTTTCTGCCAGTGTTTATAAAGAATATCGAATATATTGTATCTTTGAGTGAAATCGAAAAGTCTTGATTTTTTGGGCGCGAAAAACAGCGGGCCGGCTATTGGAAAGACGTTTCGGCCGGCGACTGGATTAATGAGAGTCGCCATCGCTATCCATAGAGCTATAAGGCCCATTCCGGCGGTAAGAAAAGCTATGGGCATCATAAGCGCCTGGGTGCCCGTGAGACCGTTGACGAGTTTGCATATATATAAAAGGTCTATGTCGAGAAGGAATAAAAATAAAAGTTTACTGAAAAAACCGAACCCGTAGGTTAAAATGGAAAATATTACCAGAAGCACCGCATCGACGGCGAGAGCGACGCTGTGATCGAGCATGAAACCGTTAGCTAAAGAATAAAACGACCATGAAAGATAAACCCATGAAAATGAAAAAGCGGTAAATATAGTTCCGCCGAATAAGTTCTTATTGGCAAATTCCATAAGTCCGGTTATCATCTGGCAGCCGCCGCCAAAAAGCAGGGCGAGCACCGCAACGGTTTTAAAAGCGGCCGGGGTCAGGCTGTGACCGACGGCTACGGGCATAAGCGCAGCGCATGAAATAGCCAGACCGATAAGGCCTAACGGAGTAGGGCTGGCGAAAACTTCCTTATGCGGGTTTAATTCGAGATCCACTTTTTTTATCATTACGCACCTCAAAAATTTATTTATTACGGATTCGCTGAGACGGAAATAAAAACAGCTTATTAAAATACTTTGCATAAAATAACGAAAAACATTATATCATTTTTTAAGTATAAATAAAAGTAAAAAAATGACGGTAAAAAATATTATATTTTTGATATAATTATGAATAATTATGAGGTGAAAATATCGAAATATTAGAATAAATATTGATTTAAAAACGGGAATAGTGTATAATTAAATCATTATATAGTTATATACTCCGCTAAATCATGATTCGCGCAAAGATCCGGGCGGGGTTCAGTTTTTTAATGCAGCGGCTTTCAGTTATTTATTTAATTTTATTAATGACGGGTGATTTATGCAATATTTAAACGATGAATACGTAATGTATTCGTTAATTACTTTAACGGCTACTATAGCCATGCTCGTAATTTTTATGATAGCCTATAATAAAATAACTATCATGATAGAAAAATACGAGGCTAAAAAAAAGGAAGATAGCGATCGTGAAAAGAAAAAAACTTCGACGGGAAAAGAAAGTTTCGTAGCCGAAATCGAAAAGGAATACACGTCGAAGCTCGATAAACTCCAGAGCGAATATAACGATAAAATGATAAAAGCCTCCACGCTTGTTTTAAAGATAAAAAATATCACATCGTCGCTCAGCCCTCAGGTTATTATAAAAGAAATTCAGGAATTATTAAAAAACAATCTTCCGGTAAACAGGGCGGTTATTTACTTAAAGAAAAAAGAATCAGACAGCCTTCTTCTTGCCGGCGGCGTCGGCATTGCCGTTAACGACCAGATTATCGAGGAATTTCCGGTCAATCAAATTCCGCTCGTAGCGCACGCTTTTTTCGCCAAAAAATTAGTTCATATCGAAGATGCCTGCGCTCAGCGCGATATAAGTGAAATGCTTCATTCAACCTCGCAGAAATTCATATACGCTCTTCCGCTGCTGGCGATATCTGAAGGCGAACTCGTACCCTCAGGCGCGATCGCCATCGAAAAATTCAACGATCAGATCACGGCATTGGCTTCAGAAGATCTTTCTCTTCTATCGATGCTTTCAACTATAATAGGCAATGCGCTTTATAACGCGGCGGATCTTGAAAGCTCAAAGAAATTTTCCGAAGAACAGCTGCTTGAAAAGAAAAAACTGACCAAAATATTTTCTAAATACGTTTCGTCGCAGATCGTCGATGAATTAATGAAAAATCCCGATTCAACGGCGCTCGGCGGTAAAAAGCAGAAAACGACTATTTTATTCAGCGATATACGCGGTTTTACATCGATGAGCGAAAAATTCGAACCTGAAGAGATAGTATCGCTTTTAAACGAGTATTTTTCCGAAATGAGCGGCGTTATATTCAACTGGAACGGCACTCTCGATAAATATATAGGCGATGCGATGATGGTCCTTTTCGGCGCGCCCATACTCAGCGCGGACGATGAATTAAGGGCCGTGACGGCCGCTATTGAAATGCAGAGAAAGCTGAAAAAGTTGAACGAACATTTTGAAAAGAAAGGTCATAAAACTATTGGAGTAGGCATAGGCATAAATACCGGCGAAGTGGTAGTCGGCAATATCGGATCGGAAAACAGGCTTGAATACACAGCTATAGGCGATTCTGTGAATCTGGCGTCCCGCCTTTGTTCGGTGGCCGCGGGCGGACAGATAATAATATCGGATTTTACTTATAACCACGTTAAAGACTTTATAACCGTAAATAAACTTGAAATGGTGCAGGTAAAAGGCAAGGCCGATAAAATTCAGATCTACGAAGTGCTTAATTTAAAGTAAAATATAATAGAATCCCTTTCATAATAAGCAATATTAAAATCGGTGAATATTTCATTTAACTGTTATACTAAATACTTTCAGTTAAAAAAACGGGACGGAATTAAATTATTCCGTTCCGTTTTTATTCGAAAAAATATTCGAAAAAAAGTGGAGTTTTATTATCCATTATAAAGACGGTCCATTTGTGGACAATGTGGATAAGTCTGTGAATAACTATAAATCAAGGCTTTTGAAAATATTGAAATTGTTAGTAATTTTGTTTAAATTATTTTTAAAAATCTATTGACAGTTATTTAGGTTTTAGGCGGCGGCGGGGGTGGAAATAAAGTTTTATAATTTAAACCGTCGATTATAATTTCGGAATTCAGGTTATTTTCTTCCATTAAAAATAATTTTTTAATAGATTCTTCGTAAATAGCTTTTAAATTCTGGTCTTTATCGTTTTCGTCAAATTCAATTCCGTCATAAATATTTAATTCGCATATGCTGATATTGTTTAAACACAACACTGAAGCAAATTTTAAAAGTTGCGAAGCGTTCGTTTTCTCTTTTAATTTATCGCCGGAAATTTTTTTCAAAAATACAGCCGATTTAATTTTTTCGTTAACTTTCATTTCATTGAATAAGCAAAGGTTTTTTAAATGCGAATATTCAAAAGGGTTCGATATTATTTTAACTTTGCCGAATATTTTAGCCATATCGATAAGAACGTATGATTCTTCGAAGCATCCGAAGCGCGCCACGTATTTTTTACCGTCTTCCTCGGATATCGAATTGAAATATTTAGCTATAGAGGCGTCTTTTGAACCCCGCAGCTCGTTTCTTACGAAGGTTTCGAGCGTTTGAGAATTCGAAATCATATATTCCTGAGTTATTTCAGGCACGTTTTCAAGTTTGGAATGTAAAAACTGGTATGCCGCCGCCGGATAATGGTTGATAGTAGAAGTTTTTTGATAATAGTTCTTGAAGATGGGGTATGAAAAAATTTCGCACCCTTTTTTTAAATCGATATTTGAAAGCAGAACTTCACATTTTTCGTCTGACGGCGAAAGGCACGAGAGCGTAGCGTTTAAACTGGCTATATATAAATTTTCGTCTTTAATGCATTCGCAGAGAAATTCAAGCAGCTCCGCGCCTTTTTTTATTGAGCTGTCGGGCATTACCGCCTTGATCGGCGATACCAATTTTCCGCTGGATATATTATTGAAAGCTAAGCGAAATACGCTGTAATTGAGTGACTGCAGTTTGAAAGTCTGGCTCTGGACCAATTTATAACAATGCGAGCAGAAACGGTCTGCACAGCAATAATCAGGATGGCCGCAGCCTAAAAGGGCCGCGCTTGTTTTATTTTTTTCGACGGCGGCGGTTTTTTCCACTATGAATCCGCGGTCTTCGCGAAGTATTTTAGCGGCGGCTTCCATCACTAATTCATATACGACCTTGTAAAAAGAACAGTTGAAAATATAGATCGAATTGGTAGAAGTATTATAGCAGTAAAGAGGAACGTTGTCGAATATGCCGTTTATCACGTAAACGTTGACTTTAAACGGCACGATGCTTCCCTGACGCTCGACGCCGCATTCCTGCGCCTGTTCGGAGTATTCACGCGGATTATAAAAATTATCGGTGAAAAATTCCGAAATATGCTTTGAAGTGGTCGTCAACCTTACGCGTACTCCGTGTATTATTACGTCGCATAAAAAAATTTTTTCTTTTTCTTCAATGTTTTTTATGTGGGCAAACATTTTTTCCAGCACTATTTCATCTACGTTTATATGGTTGGCCGGTGATTTAGTGAAATCGTTTCTAATCGAAGTTATCGAGTTTGAAATGCCTATCTTTGACCCTTCGTATTCGAAAGCGCCGGAATCGTTATTATGCGCTGAAGGAGTAAAATAAAATAAATCCATAAGTGCTCCTGTAAAATACTTATACCATTTAATACCATATCGGCAATTATTTATTTTTACCAAGCCGGTATGAAAAATAATATGATATAATGTTTGGAATCAAGTAGAATCAAGAAAATTCAAAAAAATAAGAATTTTACATGGTCGCTAAATTTACGAAATTTACGAAATTTACGAAATTTTAGTTGAATTTTTAGAGTAATTAATGTAATATTAAGCGTATTTATTATGCGTTAAAGGCAGGGCAGCCGCATGAAAGAAAACGGCCAACGGTTTAAATTATGAATTATTCAGATATAATATTTCCCGTAATAACTGAACTCGAATCAGTTGAACGCATTATAGCTAAAACTTTAAAATCTGATTTTAAAGCAGTTAATGAAATGAACGGTTATATATTCGACTCGAGCGGCAAGCGTATCAGGCCTGCGCTTCTTCTTATGTCGGCTAAATTATTAGCCAGAATTAACAACCGCGCTCTTAAAACGGCGGCGGCCGTCGAGTTAATACATTCAGCCACGCTCGTCCACGACGATATAATAGATAACGCTTCTATGAGACGCTCTAAATTATCGGTTAATAATAAATTCGGTAATACCGCCGCGGTTTTATTCGGCGATTATTTATATTGCCAGGCTTTTGAGGTTATATCGAGTTTTAATGATGGATTTATAGCCGGAAATCTCCTTGAAGCGGCCCGTTCGATGTGCGAGGGCGAAATTTTTCAAAATATAAATAATTATAACGCGCATATAGGTTATAAAGAATATTTAGATATTATCGAAAGCAAAACGGCCCGGTTTTTATCTAAATGTTCGGCTCTCGGGGCATATTGCGCTAAGGCACCAGCGGCTTCCGTTAAAAATATGGAAAAATTCGGATTGAATATGGGTATGGCGTTTCAAATCACCGACGACGTTTTAGACGTGGCTTCCGACGATAAAATTATAGGAAAACCGGCCGCTAAAGATTTATTAGAAGGTAAAATCACTCTTCCTCTGCTTATACTGCTTGACAGGCTCGATTCAAAAAAACGCTCAGATATCGTTAAAAAAATATCGTCTGCTGTAAATAAAAAATTAACGCCCGATTTTGTTGGAGTTTTGATGAATTTATGCCGTGAGTACGAAACTCCTGAAGCTTCTATGGAAATAGCCCGCAAATATATACGGCGCTCCCTGTTATATCTTGAAAAAGCCGGCGGCAAGCCTGAAATAAGCCGCAAATTAAGGATGTTCTGCGAATTTATGGCCGGGCGTCAGGCTTGATGCCCCGGCGTTTCAGCCCTCATATCATAAAATTTCATGCGCATAAAAAGAAAAGGAACTGATCCGCTTTTTTTATAGTATAATAGTAAAAATGATTGTTATTTTTAGTAATATAGTAATGAGGGTGATGAATATGAATAATTTAAAATTCCGGTTGTTTATGGCTCTTTGCATTTCAATGCTTGTTTTTTCTTTTGCGGTACAGAGTATATTACAAATCAATAATGTGTTTATATATATCGCTCCCGCTTTCGCGCAGGAAGTTTCGAGCGTTTACGATTCGCTTAAAAAAGACAGGGTTGCGCCCGGCTCGGACGGCACCGTAAATGTTTCCGAAGATTCTTATCTTAATGTGAGAACGGGCCCCGGAACTAATTTTGAAATTATTGGAAAGCTGTATAAAAACGCCGGCGTTAAAATACTCGAAGAAAACCTCGGCTGGTATAAAATTAATTATAACGGTTCTCCCGCATGGATCAACGGTTATTATGTGTCCGGAGTCCAGCTTAACGATATGATGCCGGCGCCGGTTTACGGCACCGTAAGCCTTCCCGACGCCGAAAGCGTTAGTTTAAGGGTGGGCGCCGGAATTAATAATCCCGCGGTTTCAAGCCTTTCAAACGGCGCGCGTTTTAAAGTTTTGGACAAACAGGACGGCTGGTATAAAATCGAAGTATCCGGCCACGACAGGCCCCTATGGATCAACGGTTCCTTCGTTAAATTGATCGATACGATAGAAGACCCCGCCGCCGTAGATAATCAGCCGGCTTATGTGGACGTCGACAGCACGCTTAATTTAAGATCGGGCCCTTCCACTTCGAACCCGATCATGCAGGAACTTGCCGATAGAACTCAGCTGACCATAATAGGCGTCGAGGGCGACTGGTATAAGGTAAAACTTTCTAACGGCACCGTAGGATACTGTCATTCAAGTTATATTAAAAAAGGCACGCCTTCGGCGGTGAGCGAAACTTCCGGCCCCGGAGTGGCCGACGCGGTTTCCGGCGATAAAAATATCCTTGAAACGATGCAGTTGCCCTCCGATCCTTCGAGCGTGACCCCCGAAATAGCTTCTCAAATAATGGCGGGCCTCGGCTACGGCCGTTTTGAAGGATTCGATAAAGCGCTTAAAACTTTTCAGTCGGCCAGCATAGGAAGCTGGAACGCAGGGAAAACCTATACTAGAGGCGTTCTCGACGATACCACTAAAAAGAAATTATTGCAGCAGGCTAAAATGTTCAAAGAAGCCCTGGCTAAGTATCCCGCAGGCAGCGTATCTAAAAGCAGCTCGCAATTTAACCAATGGGTTTCTAATTCGGCGGCTTCGATGAAAAATATGCCTTCGGGCCTTGTGGATAATTCGGGAAATACTATAAGTAAAGAAGCCTTAGTTCACGGTATTTTACAGCAGGAGTCAGGCAAATATCACTGGCGCGACCGTAAAATTATAATATCGAGCGCGGGCGCGGTCGGCTTTATGCAGATAATGCCCTTTCATATAGACGGCGCCGGCAATATTTACGATCCCGAAGTCAATCTCGGTTTCGGAGTCAAATATATAGACGCTCAGCTCGGACGTTCCGACTGGAAAACTGCCGGTGACGACGCATCATCGATGCTCGCGAAGTCGCTTGCGGCCTATAATGGCGGTCCGGGAAGGGCGGCCCTTAAAAATATGAGCTGGGACGAAATAGTTAAAAGTAACGCCATACCCCGTGAATCAATACATTACGCCATTAATATAAGAAAGAAACTCAATGTTAGAATTTCGGCCGCAGAAGAAGCCTGGATATCTTCAAGATAAAAGAGTTTCGCCGCCGCCCCTAAATTAAACGGAATTAAGCAAATAAGTAAAATAAAAATTAAAAGGTGATTTATTATGAAGTTAACTAATATATTAATCTTTACGGCAGCGTTTATATTTTTTATAACGGGCGCCGCTGCTGAAAGTGTTTGCGCGAAACCGCTCGATGAAAAGATACTCGAATGCCTCGATAAAAGCGAAATGCTTGGTTTCACCGCCTTCGGCGATATCGACGGCGATAAAATCGACGATATAATAATCAGCGTCGATAAAACTTCGGAAATATCAATGGAAGCGGCTCCTGAATCTAAGCTCGCCTTTTTTGACGACGGAAAAATAAAGGTAATAGACGCTTCGGGCGGTTATATCGAAAAATTAGAATTAATCGATATCGATGGCTGCGGCAATAAAGAAATAATATTCATAAGACGCGGCGGCATGAAAAATTTAATGGAAGTATTCGTTTTAAAGACTGAAAAAAATAAAACATCCGGCGAAAAAAACTTTAAAGTGTTTTTTAAATCGGATGGCGTAGTCGAAGGAAAATTCGATATTATAAAATCAGCGGACACCGGCGGTAAAGTTAACGACGGATTTACGATGATAATAGGCGGATATCTCGACGCTCCGGGCGCCATAGCGCCTCATCTTGAATTCAGCCATTTTTACGCTTTCGATAAATCTTCTTCTAAATTCAAGCTCGTTAAAAAAAATTATGAACGGCCCGAAACTCTTTCACAGGAATATGAAATGGCCTATCTGAATATGCTCGAAAATAACAGGGACGGCGCCGTAAAAAGGCTTAAGCGTATAATCGATTCGGCAAAAACCGCTAAATCCGAAGACAGCGCCGATATACTCAAAGCCTGCGAAGAGCTTATGGCAAAGATTAAATAGGCTTTTTACGATACGCGATTATTTTTTGAATGCCGCATAATAAATACTTATTGAATTATATAATTAAATCTGTTATCATATTATCATTATGATAACAAAAAAAGATAAAAAAAATACCGTAAATTACAGTTCGCGCAAAGAAAAAACAGTTAAAAACGAAAAACCGGCCGCGGGCGCCGCGATTCCTAAATCAAAAAAACCCGTTAATTACAGTTCGCAGGACGGAGTGTGCGCTCTTTACAGGGCGCTGTCGAAATTATCCGTCTGTTCCCGCGCCGCCGCCAAAGATATTATAGTAAGCGGGCGGGTTAAGGTCAACGGAAACATAATAAACGATTTTATGTACGGGGTTAATCTTAAAAAAGATAAGATCAAAGTTGACGGAAAAGAAGTTAAAGAAAAAAAATATCAGTATATCGCTTTTAATAAGCCGGCAGGATACGAAACTAATCCACGCGCTGCCGCTAAATCTTCTAAAAATATCTTCGATTTAATACCTTTTGCAAAAGCTAACGGCCTTAATACCGCCGGCTGGCTCGATAAAGAGTCGCGCGGCCTTATAGTGCTCAGCAACGATAACGGTTTTTTAGATAAAGTATCGGTCGGCGGTCCTAAATTGGCTAAATTTTATATGGTAAAAGTTAATGCGGACCTCAAAGAAAGACAGTTGAAAGAATTCGCATCGGGCGTCGTGATCGCTGACGCCGCCGGTCAAAGTATTAAAACGGCTCCCTGCGCTATAAATCGCGCGGGCGAAAACACTTTCGAAGTGATAATCGAGAATGAAACCAATCGCCAGGTGCGTAAGATGTTTGAATATTTCGGCGTTAAGGTCGTCGATCTATTCAGGTATAAAATAGGCAGGCTTAAAATAGAAGATGAAAACGAAGGCGCTTATTTTAATATCAAGCCTGAAGAAGTTATAAATTAATCAATCAATTAATTAATTTATATTTGATAAATAAATTGTTTATATAAGCATCTGTTTTTACTTAAATTGAACGGAGGGTTTTAAATGGCAATCGGTAAAACTAAGAAAGATGAAGCGAAGGCGAATGAAAAGACGAAAGTTGAAAAAACTTCCGCGGTAAAGGTAAAATCCGGCAATAAAACGGCCGGGACTGATAAAAAACCGGCTTTGAAATCGAAAAAAGAGGACGAAAAACCCGTTAAAAAACAAAGATCTTCTTCAATCGAAGCCGCCGATAAAAAGCCTTTAAAAACTCCCGTAAAGACAGTAACTAAAAAAGATAAAAAAGAAAACGAAGCTAAACCTGAAATTATAAAAGCGTCTGAAAAAAAGACTGACCTTAAGGAGCGAAGTGGCGTGAGCGTTAAAAGTAAAGCATCGGTCAAGGCGAAATCTTCTTCTGCGGCTAAATCTGAAAAAACTGAGTCGAAAACGAAACCGGCGGCTAAAGGCGCTAAACCGGTCGCGTCGAAAGCTAAGACGGCCCTTAAAAAAGCGGCCGTCGAAAAATCTCCGGTTAAGGCTAAGACGCGCGAAGTAAAGAAAGTAGTCGTTAAAACTCCTCTTACTAAGCCTGAATCGATGAGCGTGATCTCCTCCGACGTTGAAAATCTCTACGGCAAGCATTATATCATAAATACATCTCACGAACTTCCTGAATCATACGGAAAGAACCGGCTTATAACTTTAGTGCGCGATCCTGAATGGCTCTATACATTCTGGGACGTTGCGACTGAAACCGTTGACGGGGTAAAAAAATCCATGGGCGCTAAAGAATTCGACGAGTCGAAAAGAATATTAAGAGTTTATAATAATGACGGCGCCGCCGGCGATTACTCAGACATCGAACTCAGCGATACCGCCTCTTCATGGTATATACACGTTAAACCTGAGGCGTCCTACGTTTTAGAACTTGGCTATCTCAGCAAAAATGGCGCTTTTTATAAATTGGCCGCTTCTAATGATATAGCGACTCCGTCTAACAGCATTTCGGAATCAAATGATGAAAAATGGATGGTTAAAGACGGCGTTTTTGAAAAAATATACGAACTTTCCGGCGGCTCCCAGCTCGGCATGAGCTCGGCCGATTTAATGCAGGCTATGGCGCGCGGCATGAATCCTGAAGAATTTTCACAGCTTATATCGCGCGGTATTTCATCCGAAACTCTGTCGTCGCAGTTCGGCGCAGAAAAAGCCAGGCAGGAAGAAGAAGTTAAAAAACAGCGTAAATTCTGGATGGTGCTAAATACCGAGCTAATAGTTTACGGCGCTACCGAACCCGACGCGAGCGTCACTCTTATGGGTAAGGCCATCAAATTAAGGCCGGACGGCACATTTTCAATTAGAATGGCGCTTCCCGACGGCGATATCGATATACCGGCCGTCGGCGTTTCCGCCGATAAGATCGACGAAATAACCATAACCCCCGAAGTTCACAAGCGCACGCATTATAGTAAAAAAGAAAAGGAGCTCTCCCGCTGATGCAAGAAAAAGGCTATATTTCAATGGTGCTTCACGCGCACCTGCCTTACGTGCGCCACCCGGAATATAAATATTTTTTAGAGGAAAATTGGCTGTTCGAGGCTATTAACGAAACTTATATACCGCTTTTGAATATATTTGAATCGCTGAGGCATGACGGGGTTAATTTTAAAATAACCATGTCGCTCACGCCGACGCTTCTTGCCATGCTTTCAGATCCCCTGCTGCAGGAGCGTTACGTAAAACATATAGACGCGCTTATAGAGCTCGCCGATAAAGAAGTCACCAGGACGCAGTTAATGTCGGATTTTAATAAAGCGGCTAAAATGTATCTCGACAGGTTTAACCTTAACCGCAGCGTCTTTGTCAGTAAGTATAATAATAATCTTATTAACGGTTTTAAAAAGTTTCAGGACGCCGGTAATCTCGAAATAATTACCTGCTGCGCTACCCACGGTTTCCTTCCGCTCATGTCGGTTAATTCAAAGGCCGTAGAGGCCCAGATTAAAATAGCCGTCGATTCATACGAACGTCATCTCGGAAGAAAGCCGCGCGGCATCTGGCTCGCTGAATGCGGTTACTTTCCGGGCCACGACGAAATACTTAAAAAATACGGAATTCAATTCTTTTTTACCGATACCCACGGCGTCCTTCACGGCTCGCCGCGCCCTAAATACGGCGTATTCGCCCCGGTTTTTTGTAAATCGGGAGTGGCCGCCTTCGGACGCGACGCCGAATCGTCGCGCTCAGTGTGGAGCATGAACGAAGGCTATCCTGGCGATTATAATTACCGCGAATTTTACCGCGATATAGGCTTCGACCTCGATTTAGACTATATCAAACCTTACATACATCCGGACGGAATCAGAATAAATACCGGAATCAAGTATTATAAGATAACCGGAAAAACCAATCATAAAGAAATTTATAATCATGAAAAGGCTAACTATATGGCAAAAGAACATGCGGCTAACTTTCATTTCAACAGGGTAAAACAAATCGAACACCTCGCCCGCTATATGGACCGTAAACCGCTCGTCGTTTCGCCTTATGATGCCGAGCTTTTCGGACACTGGTGGTACGAAGGTCCGCAGTTCATTGAACAGTTTTTAAGAATGGCCTGCGATCATAAAAGTGCTATAAAACCGGTCACGCCCTTTGAATACCTTGGAATGTATCCTGAAAATCAGGTTGTAACGCCTACTTTCAGCTCGTGGGGACACAAAGGCTATTCCGAAGTGTGGCTTGCGCCGCAAAACGACTGGATATATAAACATTTGATCGAAATTGCCGAAAGAATGGTCGAATTAGCCACCTATCATCAAAACCAGAGCTCTGACCTGCTCGTTAACCGCGCTCTCGCTCAGGCCGCCCGCGAACTCCTTCTGGCGCAAAGTTCCGACTGGGCCTTTATAATGTATAACAACACCACGGTCGAATACGCCGTCAAACGCACTAAAGACCATATCAACCGATTTAATTCGCTCTACGAACAGATAAAAAGAAAACGCATAGTGCCCGAATTTTTACAGGCGCTCGAATATCACGATAATATATTCCCGGATATAGATTACAGAGTTTATGCAATGTAAAAATAATTGCATGATAGTATGTAACCAATCATAAAATAGCTAAATCGCTTATAAAACAATTCATAAGACCGCGACGGGGGAAAAAGAAAGGACTAATAGCCCTCTCTTTTTCCCCCGTGCCCCCTTTTACTCTCCCTGAATATAAAACTGCGCAAATACGACATACTTCGTATGCCGCATTTGCGCAGTTTTGTAGCATCGAAATAAAAAGGCTATTTCATAGCCTTTTTATTTCGGGCGGTGTTTGCTGCCGGCTTCGAAGTTTTTCTTTTATTCTCTCTAAGAAAACTCCTGCTATTTTATGTTTTTTACTCCACTCCGCTCTACTCTACTTTTCTTTTCACTTCACTATTTTTTCTTTCATGCCATAAATTTTCCCCCTGTTTTTTGTCAGTTTTGCCTTCACGCGCGTACCGCGCGCGAAGGCGTGCTATTTACGCATCACCGGAACTTAAAATCTCGGCTCGCGGTAATGCTTTATTGCATAACAACTTTTACTATACAAAAACATTATAAACTAAACTATTTTAAAAGACATAATTTAGTTTTGTTACTAATTTGTTTAATTTTTAGCAGTGCCAATATTAAACTCGATTTACAATAATTTTTACCGCGAGC
>CAYTCW010000075.1:14536-21580 GCA_964436235.1 uncultured bacterium | reverse complement strand
GAAAATATCGAAAAATAAAGGAGTTAAAATCATGGCTGACAGGCCTGAACTGAAAAATATACTTATAATAAGTGAAAAAGATGCTGAAGAAATGCTTGCCGCCCTGGACGAATGCCGTAAAATCGATGTCGTAGAATGGAAATGAACTTTTATTCGATATTAATATAATCATATCTTTTTCAAAAATACGAAAAAAGCCCCGCGATAATTTTTTAATTCAAATTATCCTGCAAGACGCCGAATTTGTCATCGGCGTCTTTTTGATATTTCAGAAGGAAAATATATTTAAAAATTATTTTATTATAATATAAATTTAAACGATATAAATTACCAATAATTATTTGCTTGACATTTAAATAATTATTTGATAATATAATTTTGTTAATTTGTATCAAGTAAAAATATATAAGGGGGTTTTTATGGTTATCGTTAAAAGGTTAAGTGCTTTATTTTTATTTCTATTAGTTGTTTCGGGTGCCGCCGTGTTGAGCGGGTGCGGCGGGGGCGCCAACTCTTCCGTTGTTGATGAAATTATGCCGGCTTCCGTTAATGCGAGCATAATAGCGGAATCCGTTAAAGTGGAAAAAAACGCCGAAGGCGTTACGATAAATTATAAAACTATGGTTCCGGTCGCTAATTCAAGCGTTGTTACTTCCGATTTCGCTTTTAATAATGCGCCGCTCTGGAGCGAGTTCCACACTGCGCGGTCGGCCGATAAACTTAATCATACGGTTAAAATCGCAAAAACCTCTTCAGCTAATCATTTCATGATCTTTAATTCACCCGCCGATAAATTTGATAACAATGGAAAAGGAATAAAAATCGATTAAAGCCGTTGGTTGTTGTATAGATATTATTATTTATTTATAACCGTATCATCGGCGTTTATTAACTCGATGGTAAATTTGATAATAAAATTAGTGTCATAAAAATTTTTAGTTCTTCGATCGGAGGATCAGGTAATATTATGAAGAAAAATCTTCTGTTTTTTTCAATATTTTTTTTAATTTTACTTTTAGCTGTGCCGGTTTTTGCTCAAAGCCAGCAAACTCTTTTACTTAAAACCGGGTATAATTTTAAAAGTTTTACCGTTGTGCCTTCAATCACTCCGCAGCAGCTTATAGTCCAATATCCTTCGATCGATGATATTTATTTGTATCATGCGTATAGCGGCGGTTTTATAAGCGTTAACGAAGGCACGCTTACGGCTTTCGGGCCCGCTAAAGGTTACGTTTTTAAATGCAGGCAGGACCTTTCGCTCACCGTAAGCGGATCGCTTCCCGGCGCCTGCGGACAGATAACGCTAATGCCTGAATATAATCTCGTCGGTTTTTCAAAAATGCCGGAAACTATAACCTGCAGCCAGCTCATGGCCAGATACTCCGGCATAAAAGGCATTTATAAATGGAGCGCGGATGCCGGACTTTTTATACAGGTTGTCCGTGATATTAGCGGTAATGTAGTTTTGATCGACGGCGTCGATCCCGAGCTTGCCGCGGGTGAATCATATTTTTTCAATATGCAGGGCCAGTGTGACCTTTCTTATGATCTTTCACAGATAACGCTCGCTGGCGACGGCGTTACGCCTTCAACCGTTATTTCTAACGTTTCCGCCGTTAATGGAGCGTTAACGGTTAATTTTACAGGCGCGCCTCTGCCGCTTAGTTTATCTAATTCGGATATCGCCGTTAATCGTTCAGTTAATTCGGCGCCTTTTATTTCCGTCACTCCGATTTCATTAAACAGAGTTGCCGATTATACCCTTGAAATATCATTACAACCGGTTTCTTCATTGTCCGATATCGATCAAACCGTTATCTATCGGGTTTCTTATATGAATTCAGCAATGGTTAACGCTTCCGTATTTACGGTTTTAAAAGGCACTGGAAGTAAAGTGGCAATGCCTGTTTTCAGCGTTCCCGGCGGAAGCTATAACTCCATGCAGATACTCACGCTGAGCTGCCCGACGCCCGATGCTGAAATTTACTGCTCTATCGATGGCTCCGAGCCGGTTCCTTATTACGGATATAAATATTATCCAGGCGTTTTCGGGCCGTTCGTGCTTTTAAATAATAAAACGATAAAAGCGATCGCCGTTAAACGCGGAATGGATAATTCAGATGTAGTGACGGCCGTTTATACTATGGATATTCCGCCGGCTGTTGAATTTGTTAATGTTTATAGAGATTCGCAAACAACCTGCCAGCTTTTAGATGCCGCAAACGGGCTTCAACCTTTGTGTGCGGAATCATCAAACTACGAATCTAAACTTATATTTAATTTGACAGAAGGAGATATCGTTCCTTTGATAGTCTGGAAAAGAAATGGCAAAGTTGTAAAACTAAGGCTTTTGCAAAAAATGCCAAAAGCGTCCGAAATTTCAGCGCAGGGTATTGTTAAAATTAATATTAGTATTAACGACGGAAATTTATACACCGCTGACGCTCTCGTGGCGCTTGAAAAAAATCTGACTTCTAATTCGCTTCAGATCAATTCTAATTATGAAGTCGTAAATATTTCAAGCGATTTTAATTATCTATCCGGAACCGATGTTCAATTGCGCGATAGCATAGGTAATGCGGTTAATACGCTAAATGAAATTTTTTATTCTAATTATATTTCGCCGGAAGTAAAAGAGCTTATACAACCTTCATTTGATTTTACCGCTTCAGGACTTCTGAATTCATTTCTGATAGCTGTAAAGCATCCTCAGGTTAAGATGTTTTTAGATAGTAATAATTTACCCAGAACGGTTACGGTCAACTCTTTAGTTATTAATGACCAGACGGCTTCCATACCTGGCGATCTGCTTACTAACTTCATGATGACTACAATCGCACCGGTAATAGAGCCGGGTAGCCAGAATGGTGTTCCATATCCTAATCCGCAATATTACTTTATAAATTCTCAATTAGTAACACTTTCCTGCGCGACGCCCGGCGCCGTAATTTATTATACCCTTGATAATACCACGCCGACAACTTCGAGTACGCTATATACCGCTCCCTTTACTCTGACTGAAACTAAAACCGTAAATGTTATTGCGGTAAAAGATGGCATGAAAATATCGCCGGTTAGCAGCAGAATTTTCAGGCGAGTCGGAATTATACAGTCTGCAAGCGCATTTCGCCAGTCTGATGGTTCGCTTCAATTAAGCATACAGACCGATTATTCCTCTTCAGGAATAAATTATTATGTCAGGTTTATCGATGCGAATTCGAATGAGATATTTTATAGTTACATAAATAGCTTTGAAACATCAAGCGGCCAGCCGGTTTCGATTTATAACTCGCCTTCATTAGCGCTTTATGAAAAGATATTAATTTCTTATAGATTTGATTTCTCCCCGCAGGCTAACATAAATTTAGCGGATTTTGAAATTTTAAAATCGCAGGTTATAGAATCAGTTTTAACGCCCGTGATATCGCCTGCCAACGGATATTATTTGACTTCGCAGACGGTAACTATAGTTTGCGCGACTGATGGAGCGTCTATATATTATACTACCGATGGAACTGAACCTTCAAGTACGAACGGCACTTTATATACGGTTGGCTTTGAGATCACTACAAGTCTTACGGTTAGGGCAGTTGCATATAAAGAAGGCATGGCAAAATCCGCGGTCGCTTCGATGAATTATTTAAGTAATAATGCTGTTAGCGCACCGATAATAAATCCGCCAGGAGGGACTTTTTCTAATTCGTTTATAGTTACAATGATGCCTTCAATTCCGGATTGCACGATATATTACACCGTTGACGGCTCGATGCCGACTGCTTTAAGCACAGTTTATACGGTTCCGATAATCGTTACGGAAACCACTACGATAACCGCTATTGCAGTGAAGGCCGGAATGGCCAATTCACCAATTGTCTTTGCGACATTTACAAAGGTAAATTAATTGAAGAAGATGCACAAATTATAGTTTGCTATTTTGAATTTGAAAATTTCGCAACGACCGGAGGAATATTATGAATAAAATAATATATGATCGAACGCTAATGCGTTTATTGATTAAACGCATGCTTATGTTTTTTCTGCTAATTACATATATGTTGATTTGCGTCTTTCCCCGCTCTTTAGCTCTGGCAGCTGAAATGTCACAGAAACTCACTCTATCAGACGGCTTTAACTTCGTAAGTTTTACCGTCGCGCCTTCGGTAACGCCTTCTGAACTCAAGACGCTCAATCCTTTTGTCGAGGATATTTATCTTTACAGCCCTTCGGCTGGAACTTTCCTCGGACTCAACGACGGCACGCTGTCATCGCTTGCCGCGTTTAAAGGGTATATCGTTAAATCGCGCGGGGCGCAGTCTCTTTATGTGAACGGGACTAAAATGCCTGCCACGGGCAATATTAATCTTAAAGCCGGGTTCAATCTTGCAGGGTTTTCCAGGGTGCCTGAAAAAATAACTTTTTCACAGCTCATGGCGCGTTATTCAAATATCAGCGGAATATACCAGTGGAGCGCTAACGCCGCAACATTCATACAGGTCGTGCGCGATGACGAAGGCCATATTACGATGCTCGATGGCGCTGATCCGCTCGTTGCGCCCGCTAAATCGTATTTTATTAAAATGAGCGCCGATTCGGCTATGGAGTATAATGGTTCCATTATCCAGATTACTCAGAACTCCCCCGCGGTCGATACGCTCAACGCGAAGCTCGAGCTCAATGGTGAATTGCCGCCGCTTCCTTCAGAGCCCGCCGCCGGCCCAAGACTTTACATGGTAGATTATTCCGGCGGACAATTTTTAGTCGGCGTCGTCGATGCGGATATCAATTCGATCGAGATCGGCACCGTTGTGGTGAACGGAAGTTTATTCAAAGCCGAACTCGATATCACCGATACGCCCCGAAACGCAATGGTTATAGTCAAGCAGAAAAAATCGGGACGCATTCTGTACAGAAACCTTATCGGGCGCACGCCCGTTAAAAAAGAATTGCCGCGCGGCGCGAAAACGCTTATCGTCAACGATATCGTGCTGAATGAAAAAACAACGGCACAGGCTATTATGGCCGTTGAAATGAAAGTAGCGCTGCCGCCGGTCGTAAATATCGATTCGGGCGCCACTACAGGCTCTGCCATAGCTGTTTTTAAAAATCCGGACGTCGAATATGTCATAAACCGAGCCGCCGGCGATAATAATATTGCCGAACTCGCCAGAGCGGTTAAAACCGTTTTCAGCGTAGCGACTTCTTCGCAGATATCTGATACCGTCAGAGAAAAAATACTGTCGGCTAACTCGAACCTTGCCGGCATGAGCGATATCCTTAACTCTTTCGTCGCCGCCGCAGGAGATGAAGAAGTAAAAAACCTCGCTGTCAAAGATAATCTCGATATCTCGATCAATTTGTTTGCAAACGCGATCGGCGCGGGTTCTTCTATAGATAAGCTCGAAGCCGATATAAAGAACGAAACCGACAAACCGCGCGTTGAAATTCCCGCGATAACTCCCGCCGGCGGCTCGTTTGACGACGAGCTTCAGGTCGCTATTTCCTGCGCCACGGTTGGCGCTGAAATTTACTACACGATCGATAATTCAAGACCTGCACCCGGAAGCGCAATCCGCTATGTCGGCCCGTTTACCTTGAAAGCTAATGCGACCGTCAAGGCCGCCGCTTTCAAGGTTGATATGAAAGATTCACATTTTGCGTCTGAGAAATATTTTATCAGCGTTAAAACGCCGGTATTCAATCCGCCTGCGGGCGAATATCGGGAGGACCAGCTCGTAACTATATCTACGGCTGCTTCTGGCGCTGAAATTTACTATACGACCGACGGCAGCGAACCGCAAATTGCCGTCGCTCAAAAATATGTTGCGCCGGTAACGATCGATCGCAACCGCCTTTTAAAAGCCATTGCGGTCTCTCCAGGACTGCAAAGTTCCGTAATCGCCGGCGCACAGTATCTGATAAAACTCCCGAAACCGGTTATTACTCCGGCGGCGGGAGAGTATGACTCCACTCAGGCAGTTTCAATTTCCGTCAGCCGGCCCGGAGCCGAGATACGCTTTACTACGGACGGCACGGTCCCCGGTGTATCAAGCCCCGTTTACAGGACTCCCGTAACGGTTGCCTCCGATATGAAAGTCAGTGCCGTCGCCGTGATGGCTGAAATGACCAATTCGGAGATCGCATCAAATGCCTATGTCGTCAAAAACAATGCGTCGATAGATTTTATGCCTCCGGCCGGATCTTACGAAACAGCCCGCACTGTTGCAATAACATGCAGCAGGGCTGATTCTGAGATTTATTACACGACCGACGGCGCCGAACCCGGAGCTAATTCAAGCAGATATTCGGCGCCTGTCGCGCTCTCTAAAAATTGCACGCTGCGCGCGGCCGCCTTTAGAAATGGTCTGCCCGTATCCATAACGGTATCAGGCGTTTATGTATTTAAGACTCCATTGCCAATTTACGAAACTGCCCCCGGCATATACGAAGATAAGGCTACAATTGCAATTGCCGGCGCGCGCGGCGCTAAAATATACTTTACGACTGACGGTTCTACGCCGGCGGTATCCAGCTCGCTATATTCTTCGCCTGTGGTTATAACGCAGAACACAGTTTTCAAGGCCATTGCGGTTATCGAAGGTATGGACGCGTCGCCCGTCGCTGAATCGAAGTTTTATATTAAAACTTCCGCGCCTGCGATTATGCCATCGGCAGGGATTTTTTCAAATACCGTCGAAGTGTCGATCGTATCGAAAACTCCCGGCGCAGTTATCCATTATACGACCGACGGCACAAATCCTTCGTCGTCCAGCGCCGTTTATCTTTCTCCGATATATCTCGGCGTAACTTCTACGGTTAAGGCAATAGCCATTAAAGGTAATTTAATGCCTTCCGATGTCGCGGCCGTTTCATTCGTTGTAAATATTGCGCCGCCGCCCGCTTTGGAACCGCCAGTCGAGCCGCCGGTCGTAAATCCGCCTCCGGTTGAGCATCCGGTCGAGCCGCCGCCGGTAGTTGAACCGCCCGTTGTGGAACCGCCCGTTGTGGAACCGCCCGTTGTGGAACCGCCCGTTGTGGAACCGCCCG
>CAYTCW010000075.1:0-14436 GCA_964436235.1 uncultured bacterium | reverse complement strand
TGGAACCGCCCGTTGTGGAACCGCCCGTTGTGGAACCGCCCGTTGTGGAACCGCCGCCTGTTATCCCGCCACCGCCGGTGACGCCGCCGCCGATCGTTCCTCCGGTTGTTCCTCCTCCGCCAGTCGAGCCTCCGGTCGATCCGCCACCACCGCCGCCGCCCCCTGTTGAAACGGCTGCAGTTCCTACGTTTATGCCGGCTTCTTGCGCCTTCGCCGGCGGGCAGACCGTTACGCTCACTACGAACACGGCCGGCGCCACAATACACTATACGCTCGACGGAACAATACCTACTACGGCCAGCGCTATTTACAGCTCGCCGTTGCTAATTACGCAAACTACGACGGTTAAGACGATGGCTGTAAAAACCGGCATGACAAATTCAGCCGTAGTTTCGGCCGTTTATACCAGGATTGGCATAACGGGAGAGCAGGCCGTTTTTCAGCCGGACGGAACCATTCTGGTCACATGGAACACTACTGTGCCTATGAGCGTTAAAGCCAAAATTACCGTCAGTGCCATGATGCCGATGCCCGCGGACCCCGTTGTTCTGGAAAGCACTCAGCCCGAAGGACTTTTACATTCAGCGACGATAGCGGCGGCGCAGGTTCTTTCCAATTATGTCAATATCAGAATAAGCTATTCCCGCAGCGAATACGATGCGATGTATGCGGAGATTGCCGCCGGCGCCATAGTGGACCTTGTTCCGCAGGTAATCAACGAAAGCGCATATAAGGCGTCTAACGGCGATATCCACGTTTCATGGCGAACTTACTCGCCTACGGCAAAAGCCGCCAGGATAATACTTAGAAATTTAATGCCGGCGCCCGGCGAGCCGGTTATAACCGAAACGCTGTCTGCCGCCTCGGTGAACCACTCCGTTGTTATCCCAGCAACAACCTCTGCGGCGGCCGCTTTCGACAGGATCAGGATCGCTTATTATATTTCTGATACCAGAGGTAATTACAAAGATATATTAAAAACCGCGATATCCGATTATTCGCAAACCGGCTCCGGCGCGGTCATTTTCAATGAATCAGCAGCGCGTCAGCCGAACGGCGATATAATTGTTTCATGGCAGACCAATATTCCTGTGAATTATCGTGCGAAAGTCTGGGTAAGAGGCGCGATGCCTCAGCCTGGAGATTATTTTGTAACTGAAAATATAATTACAGCTGCGACCTTGCATAGCGTCACGCTCCCCATAAGCTCGCTCACCGCCGGTTATGTGAAACTTAAAATCGGTTATTATTTCAGCGAGTCCAGCGGAACATATAAAGATATCCTTAAAGAATGGATAATTGAATGACTGAAGTGACAGATAAGGTATGATCTGTTGAGACTTGCAGAAAAATCAGGCATTTTGCTTGATGACGAGAAAAAAGACTCCCTTGATGTGATTACGACTTTCAACATAAGCGCCAGATACCCGGATTACAAACAAAGTTTTTATAAAAAGTGCACCGAAAAATATACTGAAGAAAATATCGAAAAAATTAAGGAGCTCAAATTATGGCTGAAAGGCCTGATCTGAAAGACATACTGAAAATAGTCGAAAAATACGCCGAACTGCTTAAAGAAAATATGGACGTAAAAGGCGTATATTTATTCGGCTCTTTCGTTAGAGGCGGTTTCGACGAAGATAGCGACATCGATGTCGCCGTCGTATCCGATGAATTCAATGGCGATCTTGTCGACGATACGCTTAAGTTAATGAAATTCAGGCGAAATGTAGATAGCAGGATCGAACCGCATCCTTTTTTAGTGAAAGATTTCAACTAACGTTAAATTTTAATTGACTTTTTAATTAAAATCCTGTAAATTTTTATCGATAAAAATAAATTTATTAAAAGCATAAGGAGTTTTCGTGTTTAGTAAAACTATTTCTAAACCTATTTTCAAAAAATCTTTTATTATTTTAATATCTATTTTCTTATTATCATTTTCTACAGGATGTTTTACCGGCGACGATTCGGAGTCCGCTCTCATTGCTAAAAAGTACGACGCGCCGACGATGGCCGCAGTCAACGCCATAATCGATTCGCAGATGGCCTCAGGCGATGTTCCGGGCGCGCTTGTCGGAATATGGCAGGACGGCTACGAAACTCAGTTTATATCAAAAGGCGTTGCCGATATAGTTTCCGCCCGCCCGCCCGCGCCCGGCGACCGCTTCAGGATAGCCAGCAATACTAAAATGTTTACTGCTATGGCGCTTTTGATCCTCGCCGATCAGAAAAAAATAAACCTCGATGATAAAGTGTCTAAATATATTAACGATTATCCGCATACCGGTTTAGTAACGATAAGACAGCTCGCCAATCACAGTTCCGGCTATTTCAACTATACAGAAGATCCCGGTTTTACGGCAGCCGCGGCGTCAAATATGTCGCGCAGATGGACGGCGCGCGAAATGCTCGAATATATCAAAACCCGGCCGCTTAATTTTACGCCCGGTGCCAAACACAGCTATTCTAACACTAATTATCTGCTGATGGGCTTAATTATAGAAGCCGTCACCGGCCTTAAATGGGAAGATTATATTAAATCGAAAATTATAGATACGCTTATGTTAAGCGATACTTACTACCCGGCCGGCGTTTCCATTGCCGGCAGCCATTTGAAAGGCTATAACGTTGAAAACGGCTTTACCGCAGAAATAATACTGGATCCGTCCATGGGCGGGGCCGCCGGCGGTTTCGTATCGACTCTTAATGATATGAAAAAATGGCTCGACGCGCTCGCCGGCCATTCGCTTATATCGCCTTCCATGTTCGCCGAACAACTTAAATGCATTTCTGTGCCCGATTCGGCAGGAACGGCCGAATACGGCTTCGGAGTTTTGCGTATCTGGTCTAAATTTATCGGCCATACCGGCGTTATACCCGGTTATAATTCAGCGGCCTTTATTAGTTTAGACCGTAAACAGGCAGTAGTAGTTGTTTTTAACAACGAAGAAGGGAGCCGCGGCGCCGACGCGGCGTTTAAAATAGCTAAATATCTGTTTCAGTAATACGGCGGCGATGCGGTGATATCGCGATATCGCGTATCGCCGGCAATATTAATTTTATATATCGCGGAATTTAACGAAGCCTTCCTGCATTAGTTTTTTGAGGAGGGCTTCGATTTTATTATACCGGAACGCGCTCGTCGTTTCTTTGTAGCCGAGTTCGAAAAACCTGTTTTCTTCGATGAAAAAGAAGTATTGTATGCACTGAAGGCGGCCTTCCGGCGCGTCGCGGTTTTTGTCGAGATAGATATTGACGATGTCTATTTTAGGCAAATGAATATGGTCTTTGCCGAGCGCCTCTGCGATATGCGCCATCTGCGTTTGCAGCTCGCGCGAATCGCCGCGGTCTTTGCTTAGTATCATCGCGCAGTCTAAATCGTATTCGATATCGCCCGAGCCCTTGCAGTGGTATAATTCGGGCCGCGCGTCGTCGTTTGGCGACATTTCGATAAGGCAGCCTTCCTTGTTGAGCGAGGAAACGACTATTATAGGGCAGTTAAGCTCGATGGTGAGGCGTTTGAGGTCGGTAGAAATTTCTTCCACCCTGAATTTTTCGGAGTCGTACGATTTTCCGAGCGGCATTTTCTGTATGTAATCGCATACTATCATCACTTCGTCGGTTTTATGGTCCTGCATGGCATTATAGGCCTGGGCCCTTATGCGGTCGATAGTATCTTCTTTGCTGCCCTCGATTATATAAAGATTGCTCATGTAGCGCTCCATTTTGAGCCAGCCGTGAGCGAATTTCGAATCGTTTTCGGGTATGCTCTTAATGCGGCGGCGCTGGAGCGTATCGGGATTGATGCGCGATTCCTTCGCCAGCAGGCGGTATGTAAGATTAATGCTCGTCTGCTCCCATGTGAAAAATAATACCGGTATTTTATTATTAGTGGCTACAAGCGTCGCGAGCTCCAGGGTGAAGTTGGTCTTTCCGCGCCGCGGCGCGCCCGCTATGCCGTATAAAAAACCACGCCGCAGGCCCGATATGGATTCGTTGAGCGATACGAAGGGTTTTACGCTGTAGCCGAGACAGTCGCGCTCACCCGTCACTTCGCGCATATTAACGTCCTGCGCTATTTTGATCATGCTGTTTTTGATCAGTTGTATATTTTTGGAAGCCTGCGAGCGGCTTATATCGCGCAGCTCGTCCGAAAGCTCGGATATGAAGTCAAAATATGACGAATCGTCGAAACGGTCGCATTCTTCGAGAAATCGGTTTATTTCGGATGTTATTTCAACTAAGCGGTTTTTAATTCCGTTTTTACGCAGTATTTTCATATAGGCCATTATCTGGCCTAACTGCGGCTCGCGCGCCGTTTCGACCTGGGCGTAAAAGCCGGACATATTATCATCGAATAATTCAAGCTCTTTAAGTTTATCGCGGACGGTTATAAAGTCTATCGAATTTTCCGCGCCGGATCCGCACATTGTTTGAATAGCTTCATATATGCGTCGTGCGTGGACGCTTTTAAGCATTTTTTCATTGAAACCCTGAGCGCATAATTTTTTCATCGCGCCTATATCGTTTATAAACCCGTTTAAAATTGAATATTCAATGGATAACTCGCCGCCGCCCGGAGCCGCCTGCGCCGCACGGTTGATTTCGCCGTTAGTCGTCATTAATTCTCCTACCAGTTGATTAGTATTTTAGTTACGGGATGCGCTTCCTTTTCGCGAGATATTTCGGAAAGGTCCCTGAGCATGTCGGATATCTGATCGAAGGCCGGAACGCTCATATTCGATTTAAAATCCTCTTCTTCCTCGGTGGCAGCGGCGTTTTTAACGAATTCTTTTTTCGTTTTAACGGATGAATGCGATATAGGTCTAGGCGCTTTATTGTCTTTAGGCACTTCGGTATTATCGCCTTTGGCTAATAGCTGCTTCTGCCCGATATAATTCATTACTTCGACCACGCCGGAAATGTTTTGCACTTCGACGCCGAAGCCGGGGGAGTAGTATATTTCTTCTTCCGTGCCGCGAACCGAGATCGTAGATACCGGAGTTTTAACCTGGAACTCCGTTTTAGTGTCGATATCGCGGTGAACGGTGGCTTTGACCTTGCCGTTAAAAAGCGAAACGTTGGCGTTTACGCTTTTAGCCTGCAGGGCGAATTTGCTGATCTGTATTTTGGAAAGCTCTTTTATGTCGAGTACGGATTTATCTTTAAATTCGAGCGAGCAGCCGGATTCGAACGCGGTCATAATATATGAACCCTCTTTAATTTCCATTCCGGCGGCGACCGGTTTCCAGTCGGTATCGCCGTCAGCTTTATAAGTTACTTCGCCGTCAATGGTTTTTACGACGGCCGAATAATCCTGCGCGAACGCTCCGCGGGGGCTGATAATTATAAAAAACGCGGCCAGCGGGATAAAAATAAAAATAAAAAAATTAAATTTCAATTTCATCGTCACACCTTTTAATCCTTTGCTTTTATTGTGTTATCATTTAAATGAAGATCGCTGTTTATTAATAAACCACCATCGAGTTTACGTCTTCGTAATATGATATATTACGGCCTTGCTGGTCGTTTAACATTATATCCTCGACAAATGAATCGGTTTTAGCGTCGAATACGCGAACGAACGCCGAGCCGCTGCCGTTAAGCGTGAATACGAGCCGGTCGGTTTTATCGGTATCGATGGCGATAGGCTTTATTGAGGCGTAAGAATCGGCTATCATAACCGCGCCCGCGCCGTTTGCTATGTTATAGCTGTAGATATTGCCGTCGGAATATTTAGCCAGATATAATTTGAGCGAATTAGCGTAATTGGAAAATTTCAAGTGCGCGCCGCCGCTTAATTCGGGCTGGCCTAAGGGAATGCGCTCGAATTTTTCGGTTTCGGCGTTTATCAGATAGATGTTTTTGCCTTTGATTTCAGCCGTGGCGGCGTATTTTTTGTCGCCGCTTAAAACTATGGCCGAAGGATAATCGTAAAGCGGGATCTGCGTTTCGGCTTTAGGCGGGTATAGCGAAAAATCGTAAGGCGCGATCAGACGGTCGCCGGTTAAATAAAGTTTATTATTTTTAATTTCGGTTGCGCTGGCAGTGCCGTCGAATTCGATATTTTGCGTATTGGCGATTACGAAATTCGGCTCGTTGACTATGTGCCATTTATAAACGCTTTTTGAAGACACTAAGTAGATGCTTAAATTATCTACGGTGGGAGCGAAATCTATTAATTTTTCGGTGTTGAACGCGCCGAGATTGAATACGTTCGCGTTCGGCGAATTGGTGTAGAGCCCCGTGAATACGCTGAAGTAATTATGATCGTCGAGGATATAAAGTTTTTCTTTATTAAATGAAGGTTTAACTTTTTTGATGGCGCCGAGGTGCTGCGCGCCGGCGAGCATGGCTCTGACGGCTAATTTTGACGAATCTTCGCCCGAATAGAAATCGTAATAGTAAAGATAGGTTTGATTGGTTACGAAAAGTCTTGTTTTTGTGACCGCGCCGCTGATTATTTTGACGTTGTCGCTGAAGGCGCTGAAACCGGGTATTGACGCTTTTAGATTGATCGAAGCTGCCGCCGAAGCGCTTATTCCGTTAAAAACCGCCGCGCCGTTCTGCGCTTTGAGCGACAGCGCGCCCGCGAGCGATCCCGCTGAAGCCGAAATAGTTATTACCTCATCGGTATCGACGAAATTGCCGTATTGATCGATTATGGCTACGGTGAAAGGCTCCCATGTTTTTCCGGCGCCCACTAAAGGCAGCGGCTGCTTTTCAAACACTAACTTCGAGATCACCGGCTTATTCGACTGGTTGTATATCAATATATCTTCGCTTTTAGCCGCTACGGAGCTTGCCGAAGAAGATGACGCGCTTATGGCCGCGGCAAAGCGTGTAACGCCGGATTTTAAACTTTCAGATGAAATCGAAATATTGGAAAAAGCCGCTTTGCCGTTAACGGGAACAGCCGTCAGCGTGCCGTTCAACACGGGCGTTATGGTCGTGTTATCGAGCGGATCGGCTGAAAGGATTACGGAATCTTTAGCGCCCTCGAACACCCGGCCGAACTGGTCGTATATTAAAAGAGATATCTGGTTGAAAGTGTCGCCGTATTTAACGGTGCGCTTTTCGAGCGGCGTGAACTCCATTTTAGAAGGGTAGAGTTTGATCTGGCCGGTCTGTTCGAGCTGCATGGTAAGCGGGGCTGCATAGCCGCCGCTTGAACCGCCAGTTTCTATAGGAACGAAGAGCGAATCGACGCTGGATTTATAGATGTATTCCATATCGGCGAGCGGATCTAATTTTGCCTTCGCGTTGAGTACGATCGAATAAGTGTCGCCGGCGAATACGCCGATTTCAGCGGCGCGTGAAGCGAAATCAACCCTGGTTATGTTGAATAGAACTTTATTCGCGTCGTTTATTGCGCCGCGGTAAACGGTTATTTCGACGCTGCCGACGGCGGTCGAAGGCAGCGCGGCCGCGCCCGGAGCGGCGGATAAACTTATGGAGACAGGCACTTTTGGCCGATCGTCGATAAGGCCGGTGTGCGAGGTGATGCTGCTTCCGCCTCCGCCGCCGCAGCCGTAAATCAGAGCCGATATGAAAAGAAAAATTACAATGAGAACCGGGTTTTTAAAGTTGTTTTTTTGCATATTTTTACCTGCTTTTTAATAATTTGATCACTACAAGTTCATGAAACCGAGCCGTCCCGCCGGATAATTAAAATGCCGTAAAATATGCCGCTGAAAAGCTTTTTAATGAGCATTTACCTTTCCGCCGGGCCTGATTTATTTTGCTTATTTTTTATTACGGTTGTTTGTTTTGTCCTCTATACAATATTATCTAATAATGCGCTCAAAAATGCAATACTTTTCTTAAAAAAATAAAAAAAATTATAAATTTTAGTTTGTATGTCGGGTCTAAAATATGTTAACATATCAAAAAATAAATGTAAAGGTGATAAAATTGAAGCCTGATCTTAGAGAATACATTACAACGGGTATTTCTGACTTTATAAAAATTATCAATTACGACTTATTAAAGAAATTTTCGTCTTTCGCATTTTTTTATCTGTTTTTTGTTCTGGCCGCGGCCATTATTTCCGGCGGCTGCGGCGGCGGAGGCGGCAATTCCAGCGTCGTTTCGCAGTATGCTAAAAACAGTTTTCCATCCGTCAGCGATCTTAAAATAGGACAGACCGCCGAAAATATTTTGATCAGTTTCGGCGTATTCGACACGGACGGCGATATGTGTTTCGTATCGCTTCAATATAGCACCGATCGCGGTGCGACTTATCTTCCGATCGATAATATCGCCGATTTCAACGGCAAAATGGCGTCAGGCTCTACCGCGGTTCTTTTATGGAAGCCGGTCAATTATTCCGAATTGAATTTGAAGGACCTCAAGATTAAGGTAAGCGTTTCTGACGGCGCCAGCGCGGGTTCTGCGGCCGCCTCCGATCTTTTTTCCATTAATATTCCCGCCGATAAAACCGTCGGTAAGATATCTTTCGTTTCCACCCGCGGGATCAACCAGCAGATATATATCATGAACGCCGACGGCACCAATCAGTACAGGCTTACCGACGGCAAATACGGCGAAAACTTCGCCTCGATATCGCCTGACGGCGAAAAAATAGCCTTCGTCTGCGCCAAAGATTCGCCTAACGATCTTTATATAATGGATTCAAACGGCCTTAATTCAAAACGCCTCACTTTTTCGGAGGCCGGCGAAAGATATTACTATCCGTCTTTTTCATACGATAATTCTAAAATAGTTTTTATAATGGAAGCCCAAAATCAGCTGAAGTTATGCGTGATTAACTCCGCGGGCGGAGGTTTTGAGGTTATTAAATCTTTCACTACTGAAATATTATATCCGTCGTTTTCGCCCGACGGCTCTATGATAGCCTTTTCGATGAAAGAAAACGGCCTTAATAAAATATCTATAATTCAGCTGCCATCAAAAACAGTAGTAGATTTTATTTCAGGTTCTTATAACGTTAACTATCCGGTATTTTCGCCTGACGGCTCAAAATTAGCTTTTACTTCGGATTTTGACGGCGATTTTGAAATATTTATACGCGACCTTATTACCGGTGAAATCGCTAAATTAACCGATAATTCATATCACGATACCTATCCGCGTTTTACTCCCGACGGCGCCCGTATTATTTTCAGTTCGCGCCAGAGCGGCAATAACCAGATTTATTCGATTAACGCCTCTGACGGGACCGCAATGAGCCGCCTCACCAACACTCTTAACGATGAATTTTTCGCTACAGCCGGCGCCGGCTATGTCATATTCGCACCGCCGCGACCGCTTTTAAAAAGCATTTCGCTCTCCGAAGTCAATATAAGCGGCTCGCCCGTCGATCTTTCAAAAATAATTTGCACCGCCTTTTATGAAGACAACACTTCGCTTGCCGTAATACCTTCCTGGAGCATCGTTTCGGGCGGCGGAACGCTCGCGGGAACTAAATATGAGGCCGATCCGTATTCTGATACCGATACCGTAATTTTAAGGGCCTCTTATTCCGAATACGATATCGTTAAAACTAACGAACTGAAGATAAAATTGTCGTCGCTTATAAACGAATCGCGTAAAATATATCTGGCGGCCGGTTATGACCCATATTCAGAATCTAATATATACTCGGTCAATCAAAGCGGCGCCGGCCTTTCGCAGATAACCTTCAATGAATCCACGATGCTGCATAAAACCGCTATTTCGCCCGACGGCACCAAGATCGTTTACAGCGGTACGAAAGATAATAACGTAGAGCTGTTCGTGATGGATTTGAAAACCTATAAAAAGCGCCGTCTGACTTATAATTCAAGTTATGACGACGACCCGTGTTTTACTCCGGATTCTTCTAAGATCATATTCTCGTCGAACCGTGACGGCAATTACGAATTATACATGATGGACGCGGACGGCGGCTCGCAGACGCGCCTGACGAATAATTCTACGGACGAGCGCAGCCCCTATATAGCTAAAGACGGCATGATGCTTTTATATTCATCCGATGACGGAGGCGATTCTAAGATATACGCCGCTATTTTCGAGCAGGCGTCAGGCCGTATTTCAAACACGGTCGGTCTCACCGGCTCAAGCTATGGCGATGAAAGTAATCCCTGCTTTACTTCAGGCGAGCGCGTCGTATTTGAATCCGACCGCGAAGGCGTTTCCCGGCTTTATTCCATAAGCATTAACGGCGGCGAAGTACAGGCGCTGACTGCCGGAGCCGACAACGCGTTTCATCCTTCATGTCTGCCCGGCGATAAATATATAGTTTATATCGCCGAAAATAATTCGCGGTACGGGCTTATAGTTTTAAATGCGGATACTCTCGAAAAAGAATCGCTTATAAGCGTCGGTCAGCTGACGCCCGGTTACGGGCTTGAATACCCGGTGTTTACCTATAATAAGAACTTCATTATATACGGTTGTCTCAACGCGCACATTTTATCGACTTCTCTTGAAGACGGCCAGACCTATTCCATGGTGCGCGCGCTCAATAAAAATTCGGCGCCGACGGCATCCGCGGACGGTTCTACGGTTTATTACCATTCGGATATCGATAATATAGGTTATTTCGACTTCGGCAAAGCGGCCGCTATCGCGGCTTACGATATTTATTCGATACCAGCGGCGGGCGGCGGCAGGGTTAAAATAACCGCGGCAGCTCTTCCTGTTAAGGGATTTTATAATCCTTCGGTTTCGCGCGTATCTTCGAAAATAACGGCTACGGTCAATCTTAACGATAATCTCGAAATCTATACTTTCGATTCCGCCGGCGCCTCGCCCGTTAATCTTACGAATAATCCCGCCATGGACGTTACTTCCAAGTATTCCCCTGACGGCTCTAAGATAGTTTTTTCTTCGAACCGCGATAACAATTTCGATATATATATTATGAACTCCGACGGCGGCGGCCTTGTCAATCTTACTAAAAATCCTGCTTCCGATTCGGACCCTAATTTTTCCCCCGACGGCAAAAAAATAGTTTTTTCATCCGACCGCGACGGCAGCGGCCAGATATATACGATGTCCATAGACGGAGCTGATTTGAAACGCATAACTTCCGGCGCGTTAAACAGCTTCGAGCCGTGCTTTTCCCCGGACGGCCGTAAGATAGTCTTCTGCGCTTACTCATCAAATCTTTCGGACGGCGGAGTATTTACGGTCAATATCGACGGCAGCGATCCAAAGATGATACTGCGCAATTCAACGGCGCTTAAATTCATATCGCCGTCCTGGTAAGAGCATAAGCAGATTAAAAAATTATAAAAAATATAGCAGGTGTTCGTTATGTTGTTATTTAAATACCATTCGGAGGAATTTTATGAATAAAGAAAATTTGAAATTTTATGAGCTGTCGCATCCTGAAAAAAGATTATTTTACCTGCAGAAATATTATCCGGAAACCTCGATGTGGAACGTAGCGCAGTCGGTTATTTTTAAATCGCCGGTCGATTTTAATATTTTAAAACAGGCCATGGGCTTGTTTATTAAAAATAATCAGAATATGCGCATCCGTTTCGCCGAAACCGGCGACGGACCGCGTCAATATATACAACCTTATTCGACGGCGGACGGCGAGTTTGAAATTATTGAATTCAAAGGTCCGGGCGCGGCGGATAAAATGAACGAATGGGCGGAAATCGAATCGGGCAGGCCTTTTACCGATTTCCTCGGCGGCGCGCTGTGCCGGTTATATATCATCAAACTCGACGAGCGCTGCGGCGGTTTTTATATATGCGGCCACCACACGATCTTCGACGGCGCATCGCTTGCCGTATTGACCGATAAAGTCGTCGAATATTATGAACGGCTCGCGGCGGGCGAAAATTTTATAGAAGAAAATTTTCCGCTTTACTTCGATTATCTCGATCGGGAAGCCGCTTATCTTTCGTCAAAAGAATTTGAAAGCGACCGCGACTTCTGGTTTAATAAATTTAAAACCGATATGGAAAATCTCGAATTGCGTCCGGTGGCCGATAAAGAGGATTTCCGCTCTAAACGCTGTTATTATAAAGCGCCGGCCGGGCTTTCTGATAAAATATACGACTACTGCGATAAAAATAAGATCAGCGTTTACCGTTTTTTTATGTGCGCGCTTTACACTTACTTTTTCAGGCTGACTATGAAGGAAGATATCGTCATACAGGCAGTTCATCACGGAAGAAGCCCCGAATTCATCGGCGCGACCGGCATGTTTGTCAGTACGCTTGCTGCCCGTTTTAACTTCGCCGCCGACAGCACTTTTGCGGCGCTATGCGATAAGTTCAATCCCGAGTTTAAAGAAATGCTTTCCAGACATAAATTTCCCGCCGATTTGCTCGGTTCCGAATTAAGGCGGCTCGGACGCGATCCGCTCGATATGTTTACGCTTATGCTTTCGCAATATATTAAAAATTCTTCGGCCGAAAAGACTGAAACTAAATTTTACGGAAGCGGCGAATCTTTATCCATGCTCGGTTTTTATATAAGCAGCGAGGCGAAGCGCCGCGATGAGATCGAATTTTTTCTCGATTACCGCGTTTCGGCTTACCGGCAGAGTGAAATTGATTATATGGCCGGCCATATTTATTCGTTGATCGAAGAAATATTAAAAGCGCCGGATAAAAAAATACCGGAATACGAATTTATTTCGGCTAATGAAAAGCGCCGTTTGCTGTATGAGTTAAACGATACTGAAGCTTATTATCCGCCGGATAAGACTTTTTGTGATCTATTCGACGAACAGGTTGCTAAAATGCCCGATAAGCGCGCGGTAGTCTATCTGAACGAATCGATGACCTACGGCGAACTAAGCGATAAAAGCTCGGCGCTTGCGCGTAAATTGCGTTCGCTCGGCGTCGGGCGCGATAATATAGTCGGAATATTCGCCGACCGTTCGCTTGAAATGTTTACCGGCGTTATAGGCATAGTGCGCAGCGGCGCGGCTTATATGCCTATCGACACTAAATATCCGGCCGATAGAATCGAGTTCATGTTAGCTGACAGCGGCTCGAAAGTGCTCGTTACTCAGCGTCATTTGATCGGGCGCATTAAATTCGACGGGGTTATAATAGATCTTGACGACGAATCGGTTTATCAGGATTCATGCCGCGGTCAGCTTCTCGAAAATATCAACGAGCCTCAGGATTTAGCTTACGTAATTTATACTTCCGGCTCGACCGGGCGGCCGAAAGGCACTCTCATAGAGCATCGCGCCCTTCTTAATTTTTCGTGCTGGTATAAAAACGAGCATGGCATAACCTCTGAAGACCGTCTGTCAAAGCATGCTTCGTTCGGTTTCGACGTTTCGATATCCGAAACCTTTCCGCCGCTTATTGCGGGCGCTGAGGTGCATATAATAAGCGAAGAAATTAAGATGTCGCTCGGCGAACTCAACGATTATTTCGAAAAAAATCAAATTACGATAGGTTTTTTCACAACACAGCTTGCCGAACAATTTAATGAAAATATCGATAACCGTTCGCTGCGAATATTGTACGCGGCCGGCGAAAAGCTCAGGACATTCGCGCCGCGTAATTATAAACTATACAACGGATACGGCCCGACCGAATGCACCGTTTACACGACATTTTTTCCGGTGGATAAATTTTATGCCAATATACCTATAGGCAGGCCGCTTGCCAACACCAAACTATATGTGGCGGACCGTTTCGGTAATTTAATGCCTGAAGGCTATGCCGGCGAACTTTACGTCGGCGGCGACTGCTTAGCGCGCGGCTATTTGAACAGGCCCGATGTTACGGCCGAAAAATTCGTGCCAGGGCCGTTCTGCGGCGGCGAGCGCGTATATAAAACCGGCGACCTGGTAAGATGGCTGCCTGACGGCAATATGGAATATTTCGGCCGTATCGACAGCCAGGTAAAGATACGCGGTTTCAGAATCGAGCTCGGCGAGATCGAAATAGAGATAATGAAGGTGAAGGGCGTTAAAAATACCGCGGTCAGCGTTATCGCCGACGGCGGCAATAAGTTTTTATGCGCTTATATAGTCGCCGATGAAGGCGTGACGCACGATTTTATTAAAGAACAGATATCGCGCGATCTTCCGGAATTTATGATACCTGCCCATTTTGTAAGGCTCGCTGAAATGCCGACTAACGCCAGCGGCAAGATCGACCGTAAGGCCCTTCCGGCGCCGCAAATGGCATCCTGCGTAAAAGATTCAGGTTTTGAACCGCCGGCGGGCGATTACGAAATAAGGCTCGCCGCGCTGTGGAAAGAGGTCCTCGGTCTTGAATCTCCGGGCGCGCTCGATAACTTTTTTAAATCGGGCGGTCACTCGCTTAAAGCGGTTATACTGCAGGCGAAGATCGAGCGTGAATTCGGTTTCCGCGTTTCGATAAAAAAGATTTTCGAAAACCCCGTTCTGCGAGATATGGCGGCCTGCCTGCAGGCTTCTGCACCGCAGAAGGTTTTGCCCGATGCCGCTTCGGTTACGGAGCAAAAAGGCCCGGCGGC
>CAYTCW010000074.1:0-21813 GCA_964436235.1 uncultured bacterium | reverse complement strand
GATGGTGCACTCACAGTACATCCTGCATAATGTTGCGTAAACAACATGCCTTCGCGCGTGCCACGCGTGCGCGAAGGCAAAACTAACAAAAGGCATGAAACGAGTTTATAGCAGGAAAGGGAAGATTGGAGTAGGTTAGAGTAGAATGGAATGGAATGGAGAAAAGCGGAAAAGAGTTAAGTTTTTCATTTAAATTGGCCGCGAGTATTTTTTTACATTCAACGCAGCCTATGGCGGCTTTCGGGCATTGTTCGCGCACGCATGACTGGACGAATATAGTGGATTTTTTGGCATCGATTCCAGCGGCAAGCCAGTCGCAGACCATTTCGAATATTATATTTTTCATTCCCGCCGTATCGTGAGAAGTTGTAATTGAATGCCAGTCGGCGACTTCGATAAAGCAATCGTATTTTTGCTGAAGCGCCGTCATGTTTTTCAAAACACCTTCATAGTGGCCCAAATGAAGTTTGCCGGTAGAACGCATGCCGAACATTAAATTTCTGTTTTCCAATTCATTCGCCTTTTTTGTAATGTTTTATAAATCATTTATTTATTTTCTTATCATCAATCGACGACGGTTTTTAACAGCATTTCGTAAATTTCAACGCTTGAATCAAGTTTATTCATTTTTCCACATATTTTATGGATCTTGACCGATCTTATGATCGAGGCCATTACCTTTATGTAAAGCGTATCGGAATTAAGAGGCGAGGCAATTAAAAATATATAATCGACGGGTTTATTATCGATGGATTCGAAATCGAGAGGTTTATCGAGCTTCGCAAGCGCGATGCTCATTCGTTTAACCGCGGAGCATTTTCCGTGCGGCATCGCCACGCCTTCGCCGAGACCGGTAGTGCCGAGTTCTTCTCTTTCGAGAACGGAAGCGAGGTATTCGTCTTTATTTTCAACGGCTCCGTCTAATGCCAGCAGGCCGACGAGCTTAGTTATAGCTTCGTGCTTGCAGGGCGCACCAAAATTCGTAAACACGTTATTTACGCTAATATAATTCATCCAGTTGAAATCCTGTGATGCGTTATAACCAGTCATATCGGCCTCTCGCTTATATAAATTATTACTTTAACCCGGTATAAAAAAGAGTAACGCCGTATAAAGGGGGCGATAAAAAGCGTTCAAGTCAATTTTTCATTCTTTATGCAAAGATAAAAATGTTATAAACGGCAATTTATCGAACCGCCCCTTAATTTATGCGCTGATTAATATCTGTAGTGTTCGGGTTTATAAGGCCCTTCCACTTTAATACCGAGATAATCCGCCTGTTTTTGAGTAAGTTTGGTCAGCTTAACGCCGAGTTTGCCTATATGTAATCTTGCTACTTCCTCGTCGAGTTTTTTAGGAAGCATATGCACGCCTACCGGCCATTTGCCGCGTTCGGTGAACAGGGTGATCTGAGCGAGCGTCTGATTGGTAAACGACGAGCTCATAACGAACGACGGATGTCCGTGTGCGCAGCCTAAATTTACGAGTCTGCCGCGTGCTAAAAGTATAAGTTCGCGGCCGTCGGGGAATACGAATTTATCGACCTGCGGCTTGATATTGATTTCTTTGATATTTTTTTGTTTTTCAAGCCATGCGACTTCGATTTCAGAATCGAAATGGCCGATATTGCAAAGTATGGCCTGGTCTTTCATTTTTTTCATATGCTCGCCGGTAACTACGTCGCAGCAACCGGTAGCCGTTACGAATATATCGCCTATAGCGGCCGCTTCGTCAAGTGTCACTACCTGATAACCTTCCATAGCGGCCTGAAGCGCAATTATCGGATCTATTTCAGTGATAAGAACTCTTGCACCGAAACCGCGCATCGACTGAGCGCAGCCCTTGCCGACATCGCCGTAACCGCAGACTACGACTACTTTTCCCGCGACCATAACGTCGGTGGCGCGTTTAATGCCGTCGGCGAGAGATTCGCGGCAACCGTAGAGGTTATCGAATTTGGATTTAGTAACTGAATCGTTTACGTTGAAAGCGGGAGTTTTCAACTGGCCGCGTTCGAACATTTGATAGAGGCGGTGAACGCCGGTCGTAGTTTCTTCGGATATGCCATGAATGCCTTTAAGCAGTTCGGGATATTTTTCATAAACGTACATGGTAAGATCTCCGCCGTCATCTAATATCATGTTAAGCGGCTTTCCGTCGTCGAAAAATATCGTCTGCTCGATGCACCAGTCGTATTCTTCAAGAGTTTCGCCTTTCCACGCGAAAACGGGAACGCCGGTTTTAGCTATAGCGGCCGCCGCATGGTCCTGCGTCGAATAAATATTGCACGACGACCATCTGACTTCGGCGCCGAGTTTGATTAAAGTTTCGATTAAAACGGCGGTTTGTATGGTCATATGAAGGCAGCCGGCTATGCGGGCGCCTTTTAACGGCTGGGATTTGGCGTATTTTGCCCGAAGCGACATAAGGCCCGGCATTTCTTTTTCTGCCATCTGAATTTCTTTACGGCCCCATTCAGCTAAATTCATATCCGCAACCTTGTAAGCGAGAGGTTTCGCTTTACCTTTCGGCGCGGGGGATTTCGGAGCGATTTTAGTTTTCGAATTCGTTTTTGACGATTTTACCGTTTGAGTTGACATCATTATCTCCTTTTATTTTATGGATTGGATTTGCTGCCGCAATTTACGTCTTACGCATGAAGTTAATATCAATCATGTATATACCGCAAATACTTTATTTTATAAGAAAGATTATTATAACATATTAATTCCAAAATGTCAAAAAAATCCGCAGTATAATATAGCCGCGCCGATTAAATATTGAATTCGAACCTGTAAATATGATATAATGGCTCGTATATATGAAAAACAAAAAAAAATTCAAATTCACTTTTTTTACGATCGCTCTTATATTAACGGCCATGGCGCTATCTTATGATTCGGCGCATTTAAATAAAGGAGATGAACTACGCATGATCAATAACGGCGATAACACTAACGGCAGCGATAAAGATAAAGCAAAAGTCAATGGAGTCAATCCCCAGTCGGAATTATGCGGCGCATCCTGCGGATGCGGCATTGCGCAAAACGACGAAGATCTCAAAAAAATACTCACACCCGAGCAATACAGGATAATACGCGAAAAAGGCACCGAAGCGCCTTTTAAAAACGCCTACTGGAACAATAAAAAAGAAGGCATATACCTCGATTTAGTTTCGGGCGAGCCGCTTTTTTCTTCATCGGATAAATTCGACTCCGGCACCGGCTGGCCGAGTTTCACCGCGCCGGTAGATGCCGACTCTTTAGTTTACATAAAAGATAAAAGCCATGGAATGGTCCGCATCGAAGTAAGAAGCGCGAAAGCCGGATCTCATCTCGGCCATGTATTCAAAGACGGCCCGGGCCCGGCCGGACTTCGTTACTGCATTAATTCCGCCGCGCTTAAATTCGTCGAAAAAGATAAATTAAAAGAAGCAGGGCTTGAAAAATATATCGTATTAATAGACGGCGCCAAAACGCAAAAAGCCCCCGCAGCGGAAAAAATCATTCTGGGCGCGGGCTGCTTCTGGGGCGTGGAGGCGTATTTTAAAAGACTGCCGGGCGTTATCGAAACTCAAACCGGATATTGCGGCGGCGTCACGGCGGATCCCGACTATAAACAGGTATGTTCGGGCGAGACCATGCACGCCGAAGCGGTATCCATCGAATACGACCCGCGCATAATCTCGATTAAAACCTTACTGGCGCATTTTTTCAAAGTGCACGACCCGTCATCGCTCAACCGTCAGGGTAATGATATCGGCACTCAGTACCGCTCTGCGATATTTTATTACAGCCCCGCCCAGCTTTCGGCCGCCGAAAATATGATCAACGATCTTAACGCCGGCGGGAAATACGGCGGAAAAATAGTTACCGAGCTGAAGCCCGCCGCTAAATTTTATCCGGCTGAAGAATATCATCAGGATTACTTAGAAAAAAATCCGGGCGGCTACTGCCACATCCACTTAGAGGATTAAGGCCGGAAAGTTTGAATTAAATAAATATTTAAACCGATTAATTTAAATTTCATAAAAATATAAATAAGATGATTTTCATACCGATATCCAGAGTGTGAAAAATCATAATCATATTAAAAAAAATAATTTAAGATTTGCGATAAGTTTTAAGCAGGCCGTTCTGATGGCTTTCTGCTTTTTTATCATAGCCTCCGCGGGCTGCAAACCCGGCGGCGGCGGCGGCGTCGGCAGTCCGGTCGTTTCGGTAACGGGCGGCGTTATTCCGCACGCCCAGGAGCTTATAATCGATGAAAAATCAATTCAGGTCGATAGAATAACCGATAAAAGCTGCCGGATCTACTGGAAAACGAACGTGCCGGCCACTTCTTGCGTTGAATACGGGCTTTCGGCCAACTACGACAAAACGACGGTTGAAGATAAAAATATGGTTTTAGAGCATTACGTAGAGCTTTACAGCCTGATACCTCACACCCGTTATTATTTCAAGGTAATTTCATCGGACGGCTTCAATCATCTTGCGCAGTCGATCAAAGAGATATATTTTGACACCTACGATCAAAACTTTCCGCCGGCCGCCGTTACGCTCAACGCGCCTTCTAATATAACTACTAATTCGATGTCGGTTTCCTGGACGCAATCTTACGAAAACGACTTCTGGCGTTACGAGTTATACCGCGACACAACCGACGCCATTTCTTTCATGTCTCCGAAGATAGCCACTATCACTTCAAAGATGCAAACCGCGTTTGACGATTCAAATTTAAATTCAAATACGGTTTATTACTATCTTTTATTCGCCGTTGACACAGCCGAACTTTCAATGCCGTCAAATATCGTCTGCGGCACGACCTCGGTCCAGTACAACACGCTAACAAAAATTAATTTAAAAGAGCCGGTTTCAAAAACCACCGACTCGATGGTACTTACCTGGGACCGTTGCGGCGAATCGGATTTTGCTTCTTACAGAATATATCGCAGCGACAGGCCGGGCGTCGATACGCTTTCCGTCCTCGAAGCGGAAATAACGGACGCCGATTCGACGGCGATAGAAATTAAAAATCTGAACGAAAATACTGCTTACTATTTCAAGCTGTACTTAAAGAATAAAGGAACGGTTTTTACTGCCTCTGACGAAGCATCTTTCCGCACTTATAAAAACGGCGATCTAGCAAAAACTATAAGCGGCATTTACTACGGCAACGATATAAAAATTTCGAATAACAAAGCCTATGTTTCAGCTTACGACTGTCTTTATATAATCGATCTTGCCACTTACGCCGTAAGGTCCATCGATATTTACGGCCAGAACGACCGCATACGCTTCGCCGAAGGCGCCGGAAGCGGCTCATCGAGGTTTTATATGGTTAACCGGAGTTTTAAAGAAATTATAGTGTTTAATACGACAACCGATTCGATCGAAAAAAGAATGCCAGCCGGCATAACTCCGGTCGACGTCGCAGTCGATGAAGGCGCGGGGGTATATTACACCGTCGATTTCCACGAAGGAAAGGTTAATAAATATGACCTTTCGACAGGCGGCGGACTCAGCTCGAAATATATAGGACCGATGTTGACTTCGATTATTAAAGGAGTTAATAATTCGGATATTTTCATAGCGCGCCAGTCAACGAGCGTGACCGACGAAGTGCTGCTGATGCCTTCGACGCTCGCCGAAATTAAGGCCAGGGCGTTTACGGGCGAACAGCCGGTTTATCTTTATATGGACCGCGGCGGCCAGACGGTTTACTGCGCCAATTACAAAAGCCGAAGCGTAACGCGCATAAACGCTCTCACGGGCGCAGTGCTCGACAGCTTCGAAACCGGAACCGAACCGCATTCGATAGTTCAGACGCCTTCAGGCAACTATACTTTCATAGCTAATTTCGGAAGCAGCAATATAACGATGTTCACTAACGCCAATAATTCGGTCAGCGAAACTTTCGCCGACGGCAAAATGCCGAGAGCGCTTGAAATATCGCCGAACGGCCGGGAGCTTTTCGTAGTCGATTACGAAAACCATTCAGTTAATATTTACGCGATAAAAAAATAGGATCATTTTGAAAACTTGCGCGTATGATTAAAAGTTACGTTATGCGAGCGGTTGGTGCGGTGATTTTTTTGATCGCGATACTGCGATTCGAAACTGAATGTGATAATATCGCCGATATATTCAGCGGTTGCCCCGCCGGATTGAGTAAGCCCGATATGGTCGCGCCGCACGTCGCGAAGATTGACTATGACATTGTATTTAGTCATTATATTCTTAAAATGCGTTTTAAAAGCGGCATTATCTTTGAAATCTTTGCCGGCTCCGTACTGGGCGGTTTCATCAGTCAAAAGATAATACAACATGTGGTTCCAGTGAGCCTCCCAGGCGTCGGCGGGTTTGTTGTTGACAAGCGTATCGTTAGCCCAGGCATCCGATGCGGCCTGATTAAAAGCGCTTTTCTTAACGACGAAGTTATGGAAAAAATAAGTATGCGGCCCTTCGTTCGACGAGCCGCCGTAAGAAAGATAAATATCGTCCCACGGCTTTTGATTTTGTTTTTCCATAAATTCTATCAGGCGCATGGTATCGCGGAATTCCTCAGGAAACTCCTTAACCTTTAATTTTAAAATTTCAGCCATTCCGAGCGCCGCGTAATCGGCGAAAGCCGAACGGTCGAGGATTTCGACGATAGGCTTCTGGTTCATATTGAATAAATAGAAAATAGTGGCCATCGTAAAAAACGATCCCAGAAAAACAATGACGATAGGCAGTATAAAACCGCTTCGTTTATCGATATTTTTTTTTGCAGCTAAATAAATCATATTCAGCTTCAACCCCTTTAATGAAATCACGGGATACCGGATCTATCATGACGGTACAGCCAACCGCCCCGCTTTATTGATACTGAGGAAATCCCCATTGCCATATATCGGTTTTAGTGCCCTCGCTAAGGTCGGATTTAAAGGTTACCAGCGAATAATCCAGCATTTTTCCGACGCCCTGCCATTTAACTGTTATGGTTATACCTTTGAGTTTCGAGCTTATGCAATAATGCGTCGTAACGCCGCCGCCGGAGCGCGTAGAACGGTAAATGCCGCATAGCGGAACTAAATCGTGCACTTTACAATCGACGACGAAATCTACGCCTTTAACTTTTTCGGTACGCGGATACATGGATGATGAATTTTTATCGACTATAAGATTGTCGCCGCGAACGATATTATTGAACGGAAGCGCAAGGACTATATCCATATTATTTTTAGCCACCTCGCGCGCCTGCGTCCAGGCGGATGAGTGCAGCGAATCTTTTATGCCTTCCTGAAAAAGCTTTATGATAGGAAAAAATGCGGTGACACCGATTATCATCGCGATCAAAATTTCGATCAAGCTCATGGCGCGGCATGTAAGAATTTTTTTTTTCAGCGTTAATCTTTTTTTAATAAAATACATACAACTCTCCATATAAAGTGCATAAACAAAGTCTGGATTATCCGGGCCGTTAATATACAAAAATCCCCTCTACATATAATTCTACCAAATTTAAGACGAAATTAAAAGGGAAATGACAAATTTTTAGTTATATTTTGATCATACTCTGGTTATGCCGTGGTTATGTTATGTAACGGAATTTTTATAACGGATAATTACATAAAAACACGCAGGTAGCATAAATCGTAATATAACTCTTGACATTGATTTTTTTATAATGTAAAATAATTAAAAAATTGAATTTGCATCGAGGTCATATATAATGATATACGAATATAATTTTCTTAAAAACTTCAGCTCCCACGCCTTAATACTGACTTTTTTATTATTCTTTCTATTTTTATTTTCAACTGCCGGACGCCTCGGCGCGCAAGACCGGCACAGTTCGACGCTCGACGAATATTTTAAACTCGGCGTAGAGTACGTGCAGAGCGCTAAATTCGAAGACGCCGAAAAAATGTTTAAAAAAGTGATCGAATTCGATCCCTTTTACGTTGACGCCTATAATAATCTTGGCAATATATACATGCTCAGAAATAATTTCGACCTCGCTCTAGAGCAGTACACTAAAGTCATAAATCTCGCTCCCGCCAACGACAGCGCCTACTCAAACATAGGCCTTATTTACATGAAATCCGGCTCACTGAGTAAAGCCGTCGAAATGTTTCAGAAGGCCTCCGAATTAAACCCGAAATCCTCGGAAGCATTTTATAACATGGCCAGCTGTTATCTGCTTTTCAACTCGGCGGCAAACGCCGAAACCGCCATCAAAAAAGCGCTTGAAATCAAGCCGGACGATCCCGATTTTAAAACGGTTCTGGCAAAATCATATTCCATGGCTAAAAAATACGCCGAAGCGCGACGGATATTCGAAGAAGTAATAAGCGCCGACAGCTCTAATTTTGACGCACTCAACGAACTTGGCCTGATATGCCTCTACCAGAAAGATTATAAAAAAGCCGTCGAATATTTCGATAAAATTAAAGGCAACAAAAACCTCGAAAGATCATCGAAAGTGTTTTACAATCTCGCCTTATGCCACGAACGCCTTAAAAATATAAGCCAGGCGCGCGATTCTTACCTCGAATCGATAAAGCGCAATCCAAATTACGCCGCGGTGAGAAACGATTACGGCTCATTTTTATTCAGTCAGAATAAAATCGAAGAGGCGCAATTTCAGTTTAAAGAAGCGGTCACAATAGATTCGACCTATGTAAACGCCGCGGTTAATCTGGCTAAAACCTATTATATACAGCAGCGTTTCGACGAAGCGGCGGCCGTGCTGACTCTTTTTTTAAGCAAGCGTCCTAAAGAGGCGCTCATATACGATCAGCTCGGTCTGGTCTATTACGGTCGCAAAGAATATGAAAAAGCTAAAACCGCCTTCGACCTTGCAATCGAATACGAGCCGACGCTCGCCTCCGCGCATTATAATCTTGGCGTTTTATACGACGAAGTGCAAAAATACGATAACGCGATATCCGAATATAAGCTGGCGCTTCTTTTCGATAAAGAACATATACTGGCGATGAATAATCTCGGGTTTTTATATTTAAACCTTCGCAAATTCAGCGAAGCTATCGATATACTCAAAAAAGCTATCGCGATCAATCCTCAATTCAGCTGGGCGCACTATAACCTGGCGCTGTCGTATTACAACAGCGGCAGGCGCAACGACGCGCTGAGGCATTTAGAAATAGTAATCGAATGCGAACCGAAAGGCTCGGAGCTCATCGAGGCCGCACAAAAAGCCATCAGCGCGATAAAAGGGCAAAAATAAAATAAAGAGAAAAAGAGAAAAAATAAGGTATGAAAAATTAAGATATGCAAGATAACAATAAACAGCAAAAAATCAGAGATATTTTAAAAAAACTTTCCGACTCTTCCGCCGATATCCGCCAGGAAGGGCTTAAAGAAGCCACTTACTGCGCCGATATGAGCGTTTTAGAAGCGGTCAAGAATTTATTGAACGACGTTAACCCGGCGGTGCGTTACTACGCGAAAAAAGCGTTCGGCTCGGTTTCTGCGCAGATTTCAACGCGCGCGATGATCGAAGCGGAAGAAAATAAAGCGCGCGAAGCGCTCGACGGCTATAACGATAAAAAAGCGGAACCCGAAACTAAGCAGGATTTTATATCACCTCAGGTGCGCGAAAAAATAAAAGCGATCCAGTCTATTCCCGACGCGCCGGACGATCTGCAGGCCGACTTTTTAGTATCGGAACTCTCGCTCACCGAAGATAAATACATAACCGCCACCATAATTAAAAAAATGGGCAAGGTCGGCTCTAAAAGCCATGAAAACTATTTGATCCCTTTTCTTTCCCACAACGACGCGCGCGTAATAGCCAATGCCGTCGAAGCTCTCGACGAACTCGGAAGCGAAGAAGGCATATCCGAAATGCTCAAACTTCTTTCCCATGAAGATAACCGTATCAAAGGCAATATCACGAAAGCGTTATATAAGTATCTCGAAAAAGATACCGTTTCAAAATCGCTCATACTCGATAAACTTAAAAATATGCTTAACTCGAAAGAGCCATGGACGCAGGATTCAGCTATATTCGCTCTGTCGTCGATAGCCAACCAGCAGGCGCTCGACATTCTTGAATCATACTCGGTTCCGGGCGATTCGAGCATTAAAGCCAAGATCGACGGAGCGGTGACCGAATTAAAAAGAAAGCTCGTGCCGCGCTTCGAAGAAAATGAAAAAAAAGCTAAAGATACCGCCGAAAAAACGATCAAGGGCATCGACGGCGCCGTGCGCGAGGCTAAAAACGCCTCGGCGAAAGCTGCAATAGAAGACGCCGGCGGTTTCATACGCGAAATTAAAGAAAAATTATGGCGTCCGGGCGGCGCCCCCGGCGAAAACGCGCTCAGGCTTTCCGCGGCTTTAATAGGCGGATTGAGCGTTTTATTCGTCGCGTTGGTTTTCGTCAATATTTTATATTACTTGGTCTATCCCGCACGCCCGTCGGCTGAAAACGGCGGCGAAAAAACTGCGGGCGCGGCGGCTTCTTCACTTTCCGGCGGCGATGATATCCTCGCTTTAATAAACGGCCTTGTCGAATCGGCTAAATACGATTCCGCCCTCGACGCGGTACGCGCGCTTAAAACCGGCGGCGTTTATACCGCTGAGCAAATCGGCCTTATCGAGCTGATTTATTCCAAAAAAGTACGACGCCTCATCGCACTGAGCGATTTCGATAAATCGCTCGAAACGCTTTCCGCGTGGCAATCCGAATATTCATCATCCACTTTAGCATGCGTTTTAAAAGGCCAGATCGAGCTGAAACATTTCAACCGCATCGCGGAAGCTAAAACAGCGTTTTCGATAGCGGCTACTTTTGAAAGCGACTGCGCGGAAGCCGCAATGGGACTCGGCGACTGCTTTTATTACGAAGGCGATTTCGCCGCCGCGCTTTCCAATTATAATAAAGCGCTTATTTACTGCGATAAACTGCCCGAATTAAAATACTACGCTTACTTCGGCATCGCAAACTCAAAAGCGGCCATGGGCGATTATAACGCCTCGGCCGATGCCTACAATCATTCACTGGCTTTAAATCCTGATCATTACATCACTTATATCGGCCTTTGCAAAGCTTACCGTCAGCTAAAAAAATACGACGAATCGCTTTCGGCCGCGCAGAAAGTTTTAGAATTCGATCCCGTGCTTCCGAGGGCTAATTTCGAATACGCCGAAACGCTTAAGGCCGTTGGAAACATTGTCGAGGCGGTCAAATTTTATAAAATAGCGCTTGACGGCGAGGCTGATAATTTAAACTGCCGTTTAGCTTATATCGATTTGCTGTTCAGTCTTCAAATTTATCAAGGACTCGATGAAATTATCAAGCCAGCATTAAAAAATGCCCAGCCGAAGCAGGCGAAAGCGCTTTACGAAAAGCTCGGCATGGTCGAATATAATTTGCATTATTCGCAAAACGCTAAGAAAACTTTTGAAAAGATGATATCGGCTTTCGGCGAAAGCGACACGGCCTGCTATTACCTGGGGCTGCTTTACGAAGAAGACGAAGAATTCGACCGCGCCATGGAATATTACCAGAAGGCGCTCAGCGTTAATAATAAGCATCTGCCGTCATATTTGAATCTGTCGAATATTTACCTTAATATCAAAAAGAATTACAATCAGCTCGATATTATAGCCGAGGTCGGAATCACCAACTGCGGCAACGATCCGGGACTTTTATACAATAAGGCACTCGGCAAATATTTCGATAAAAAACCGGCCGAAGCGCTTCTGCTGCTGCGCGCGGTCGCCGCTTCGAACGACGCTTTCATGGCGGCCATGGCGCGCAATCTTGACGCCGACATCCGCCGCAAGCTCGCGCCTCAAAAAAAAGAAGCGCAGACCGTCCGCCCCGTCAAAGGCAAATAAAAAGTACTCTTATCACTTTCCGCGCACCATAGGAACGAACATTACGTAAGTTATAAAATCTCGGATATATTTATCGCCGTTTCTTTTAATCAGAACGAGCTGCTGGGTATCGCCGGTCGGCCCTACTGGTATTATCATGCGGCCGCCCGCGGGGTTCAACTGCTCTAAAAGTGCCTGCGGAGCCTCATCCGGCGCGCAGGTGACTATTATCCTGTCGAAAGGCGCCTTTTCGGGCCACCCTTTATATCCGTCACCGATTTTAACATAAATATTTTTATAACCGAGCGTTTTAAGCAGCTCTTGCGCGCGCCTGCCGAGCGGTTCGACTATTTCAATAGTATAAACTTCATGCGACATTTCGGCGAGCACGGCCGCCTGATAACCTGAACCGGTGCCGATTTCGAGTATTTTAAGTTTTTCGGCCGCCGCCGCGGCGCTTTGCTTCAATTTAGTTTCGCCGCTTATATTTTCCCCGACGATCAATTCGCTCATAAGCGCCACTATATAAGGCTGCGATATCGTCTGTCCCTCGCCTATCGGAAGCGGCCGGTCGCTGTAGCTTAATTGTTTGACTATATCCGGAACGAATTTATGCCGCTCGACTTTAAACATGGCGTCTAAAACGCGCGGATCGCTAACGCCGCGGCCTTTTATCTGCTCATCTATCATTTCACGCCGCGCCGAAATAAAATCGCCTGAATGACACATAAAACCCTCCTGATAAATCTGCGATAAAAAAAGAACCGTTAATACCGTTAAAAATAAAGCCGTTTTCTTCTTATTCATAGAGCTCCTTTTGCGGCAAACTATATTATTAATTTTACCTGCAATAAATATTTTCATAGCATTCTAACAAAGAAATCAATAAAAAGCAAATTTATGAATTATCGATGAATATTCTCAATTACTACGGTTTATTACATTTCTCATATTTCTCATATTTCTTAATTTTCTTAATTTTCAACAAAACCATCAATTTTTTCAAGAAAAGTTGATTAAAAAAACAAAATGTGATAAAATGATACTAATATTTTTTAGTCTAAGTTTTATAAAAAGTGAAGGGGCTGCAAATGAGAATTTCAAAATTATCAGGCGTTTTAGTTATCTTTTTTTGTTTTAGCGTATTTTTCGGCGTTTCAAATATCCACGCGGCGCCGGATTCATTTAAATTATGCCCGCAAAATTGCGAAGCGGTTTTACATCTTGATATCAAAGCGCTTAAAGGCTTTATCGAAAAAAACAATCTGACGGCCCAATTCAAAGACCAGATCGAAAAAATTAAAAACCTTTCCTCCGTCGATATTTTCAAAGACATTAATTCATTTACCGCCGTCTTAGCCGATATAGCCAGTTACAAAACCGGTAAAAACCCTCAGGGCGCCTTTTTATTCGAGGGTTATTTCAGAAGCGGCGAAATCGAAAAAAAACTCTCGGAAGCCGGCCTTAAAATCGAAACTATAGAAACTATAAAAATGTTCAAACTCGACGAAGACGTTTACCTGGCGATGCCCTCCGATAAATTTTTAATTTACGGCAATCTATCCGAAATTAAAGCCATCGGCGCTTTGATCGCATCTAAGGATAAAAACAATATCGAAAAAGACGCCTTCTTCAATAAAGAAATAAATATGGCGGATCTTAACGGCAAATACTTCACGCTGACGGTCAAACTTCCCAAAGTTTTATCCGATCTGGCAACTTCAATAGCTAAAATCAATAAAGAACAGGCGGTATTTTCAAACTTAGAAGGCTTTGTAGCGGCCGCATCCGCGAACGATTTACTCTTCAAATATATCTACCAGGATAAAGAGGCGGCAGGCCGCGGCGCGCTCAGCGCAAAAGAATTCATGGAAAAGGGTTTCAGCCAGATCGCCTATAACGCGAAAAAAATCACCGACAGCGGCATCGATAAAGCCAAAGTCGCCGTCGAACGCTTTAATTTCGTTAAAAGCGGGCTTTTATTAATGCTAAAGCTCAAAGAAACCATGGCTATCGAGCAAAAAGATAAAAGCGTTTATATAAATTTCAATCTCACTAAGGCCGAAAAAGAAACCGGCGATTTCGTCAATTCTTTATTCGCCGCTTTTATATCGCTGTTAGTTAAAGAAGAGACCAAAACCACCGCGGCGCCGGCGAGTGGAAATTAGAATTAAAATTATCTAAAAATAAGCTATATATTTTCAAAGTTAATCCGATATTTTAATAAAGTTGAAGTATTATTTGCCATGAAATATTTTAAATTTATTATATAATCGGAGGAAAATATGTACCAGAGCTCTAAAACCTATATTTTAAGCGTCGCTCTTTTATTACTGCTCGGAGGCGGCCTGATGCTTGCGAGCACCGGTTGCGGCAATTCTTACGGAACGCCATACGGGTTTTCAAACTTAGTGCCAAACGACGCGGCAATCGTCGTTAAAATGATCAACACATCATCTATCGCCGGCGGCCTTCACAGCCCTAAATCGGCGGCCCCCGGACGCGCCTCGGGCACTACGGTTACCGAAACCACTTCTACGACTTCAAACGTTTCGGCATCGGGCACGCTTATTAAAATCAGGCCTGACGATGTTTATGTAAGCATTTCAGATATGTCGATATATTCGACCGACGGCAAGGAATATGTTCTTTTTACGGAACCTAAAGAAATTAATTTACTCAACCTAATTAAAGACGGCGAGGTTGTCGCGATGGCTTCCGACGTTCCGGTAGGCGCGTACAATAGAATGAAGTTCAATATTAATTACATGAGAATATTAAATGAAGGCGAAAAGCAAAGAATCGCCCTCGACCAGACGGTTTATCTTTCGACGAACGACGCCAACCTCACTCAATTTACTCTCGATTCGTCGAACCGCGCCAGCGTTAAACTTAACTTCGATATCAACGATAAAGTCTTTAAAGACCGCAACGGCAACTACCAGGTATTCCCTTCACTTTTCCTTATTTACGAAGGCTCCGAGGCGGTTCAAAGATATTAATGCAGGGAGTTTAAATGAATTATAAAGTAGTTATAGCGGTTATAGCAGGCGGGGCCGCCGGCTACCTGATGAGCGTAATATCTCAGCAGGCGGGCGGCGGCTGAGCCATGACATGCAATCCTTATGTATCCGTCGCAATCGGAATTATATTCGGACTGCTTATGGTCTTAGGCTAAGACTCATTTCCACAGGTCAAATAATAAGTTTCTACTAAAAACTTAAACGCCGTCCTCGTTATTGCCTTCATTTTTATGAGCTATAACGAGGAGTTTTTTATAATTATTATCTTCAAAGAAGGTAACGCTGTCAACTTCCCAGCCTTCGGCGAACAGCTTGTTTATGTGCAGCGCGGGCGATATGTAAACCCTTTTGACTTCCCATTTATTTCTGAATTCTATTACTTTTTCATGTTCTTTGCGCTCGCTTTGAAAGCGCATAATTTCCTTATCGTCTTCAGTGACCGGCTCCGGGTTGCCATAAACGCCGTTATGATAGCCATGAGTGCCGGGTTTGAGTATGGGATATTTCATATATTCGCAAAGATTGAATTCGAAAGATTTTTTTATCATCGTATCAACTCTCCATTTAATCTGATTAAATCGCGCGCCGGGTAAATAAACGCGGCGGCAATTACGGCCGCCGCGCTCGCAGACTGTTGAGCGTTAATTCGCTATAATTTATATTATTCTATATCTGTAACCGGTCGAATCGGTTATCCAGCCGTCGTCGTTCGACGAATTGCGGCGTTTTTCGGCCGGCCGGCCTGTTTTTTCGGATGAATTAGCGCGCGGGCCGCCGGACGGTCTTTTAGACGCCGGACGCGCGGCCTGTCGGGGCTCTTCGCTGCGTCTGAGAACATGAGACTCAGTTCTGGCCGATGCATTGCCATGGAGCGTTTCGTGTGAATTTGCCGCGACAGACGATTTCTGGCCTTTAACGGGAATTTCGATACGCTTTATCGAAAAGCCGCCGTTTTTTTCTATGCGCTTGAGATCATAAATTTCTTTGCCATCGACGAAAGTGAAAGATCTTCCTAATTTTCCCGCTCTGCCGGTCCTTCCGATACGATGCGTATAGTCTTCGTCATCGCGCGGAAGATCGAAATTAATTACCGCGTCTATATCGCTGATATCGATGCCGCGGCCGGCGACATCCGTAGCTACGAGTATTCTGACCGAACCGTCGCGGAATGAATTCATGGCTAATTCGCGCCTGTGCTGCTCATGACCGCCGTGAATGCCTTTAGCGCGATAACCGGCGCTATTTAATTTGCCGACCAGACGGTCAACTTTTAATTTAGTGTTGACGAAAACTAAAGATACCTTTATGTCGAACTCATCGATTAAGCAGGTCAGCGCGTCAAATTTACGGGCTTCGCTGAGTTCGCAGTAAGTCTGTTCTATCTTCGGAATTTCATTTTTATGGTCGGTGGTATCGATGTGCACGGGATTTTTTTGATAACGCTTCATAAGCCTCATTATTTCGGGGCTCATAGTCGCCGAAAACATGGCCGTCTGACGGCTTTGCGGAACGTAACTGAGGATGTCTTCCACGTCGTCGCGAAAACCCATATTAAGCATTTCATCGGCCTCGTCGAGAACGACGAAATTAACTTCATCGAGGCGGATCGTGCCGCGCCACATGTGATCGATAAGCCTGCCGGGAGTGCCGACCACTATCTGAGGGCTCTGAGAAAGCTGCCTGAGCTGGATGCTCATATCCTGGCCGCCGTAAGCGGTAACCACGGCAAGATTTTCATAAAATTTAAACAGCTTGCGGAATTCTTCGGTGACCTGTATCGCTAATTCGCGCGTAGGACACACTACTAAAGCCTGAAGCCCGCGGGCCGGGTTAATGCGCTCGATTATCGGAATGGCGAACGCCGCGGTTTTTCCGCTGCCGGTGCGCGCCTGCGCGATAATATCAAGACCTTCCATCAGAACGGGTATGGACTCGGCCTGTATCGGCGTGGCTTCGCAAAATCCCATTTCCGCGACGGCTTTTTTCATATTTGCCGAAATATTAAGTTCTTCGAATTTAGTTTTTTTCATAATTTTCACCTTACATAATAAATGATTCACCCGCGGCTCCGTTAAACCTGCAGGCAATCTGAGATTTTTACATGGAAAGCTTCGAAGGTGTTCGATAATCTCATCTAAAAATACCATAAAATATGGATAATGTCAATAAATTTATATTTTTTGAATATGTATTATTAAGCAAATTGTTTCAAATTCAATAATAAGTATTTTTTTTACAAAAATACCGATAAAAAAATCAAGGAAAAATATATTGCTTTATTTAAGCTCAGCATATATAATTTAACCTGCCGGCGACGGTATAATATAAAACGGAGGCATTATTATGAACGATTTTAACTCAAGGTTCTGGAAGGTAATGGCGGTATTATTCGTTTTTTCGATATTTTTTCTCGGCTATTCGATACTAAACTGCGGCGGCGGCCGTGAAACCACTTTACCGCAAAAAGCTTTTGCCGAAGGCTCTCTGGCGCCGGGCGGCGGTTATTACGCCGAGACGCTTGGAACGAGCACTCAGGACGCGGCTATTTTTATATGGAAATACGACGCTAACGGCGTGCCTGTAAGCGTTTCAATGGCTTACAGGCAGAAAGACTGGGTATCGAATACTTACGATATAAAGCCTGAAGAAAGAAAATAGTAAGCCCCTTCAAAACTTGATTTTTTCTTATAATTTTGGTATAATTATCCCGAATAAAATTTTTACATTTTTCGGAGGGGCAGATAACATGAAATATTCCACGATATTTTCTAAAGCCGTTTTATTTTCGGCCGTTTGTGCTTTGTTTTTTCATACCCAGACAGCATTTTGCCAGCAGGCCGAACAGCCGGCCGCAGATAGCGGCGCAACAGCGGCAGCAGCCTCACAGACATTCGGAGTTGAAAACGGCATTGCGGTAGCCAACTATTCCACCATCATCTCCGAACTTGATAAAATCAAGGGGGCGCCGGTTATCGAGGTGCTTCTTTCAGAAGCCGTCCTTACGGTCGGAAAGCCCATTTCCGGAAATCCCGGCGGCCATATCAGCGTCGCGGTTAACGGCACCGTTTACACAGTCAGCGAAGGATATTATAAAAAAACACAAAAGATATGCACGATCCTGCCTGTAGCCGACTATCTCTACGGCACGACGCCGCCCGACGCGGCGCATGTTTTCGCTTCGAGCTACGGTTCGTGCTACGGCCGCAGCGTATGGGGCATAAGGGTTTACAAACTTCCCGCGCATATCAGGCCTGAGCTTATCGCGCCTTATTGGATTAACGCCAATAGCGAAAGCGTTACGGGCGATCCTAAATGGAAGTATAATAAGCGCAAGAGCAACTGCGCGACCTTCACTGCCGAATCGCTGCGCGTGGCCGGATTCAAAAATTATCTTTCGGGCCGCCATCTACTCGATTTTCCGCGCGACATCGTTACCGATTTTATCAAGGAACTTTCAAACATGCCACAGGATCAAGTTTCCTGGGATATCGTCCACTATGCTCAAATCCCGGTTAAAGGTTATGGAACAAGTTTTTCCGTTCCGAACCTTGAATGGCAGCGCATAATGCTTTCGCTTCCCCTGCTTCGCAAGATGGCAGGAATACCCACGATAAAAGGCAATACCGACCTCGAGCTCGTGGCCGAGGGTTCGCCCGCAGCAGTCAAAATCAGGCCTTTCGAGCGCGAATCGTGGCTCAAAAAGCTCGGCCGCAGAATATTTAAAGAAAAATGGAGCCATGGCAGAACCGATCAAACGAAAGAAGCAGCGCCGGCCGAATAAAAAAACGGAGAATTCACCTTGCCGGAAAAGATCAAATCTTTAATTTCCGATTTTAAAAATTCAGCCGGGGATCTAAGTTATTTTTTTTACATTCTCAAATGCGTTTCAGGCGCTTCGATCTGTTACGCTTTATACAGGTCCTTTCCCAATCATCAGTTCAATTGGAGCATAGTTTCGGTACTTTTAGTCATCGCGCCTGAAAGCGCCGATTCGATACGCCTCGCCTTCGACAGGATGAAAGCCAACATCCTGGGAGCTTCCGTTGGAATGACCGTTTTCATAGTTCATACGCCTGAGTTCATAAGCCTTTGCGTCGCCGTCGTAACCACGATACTGCTGGCCACTTTCATAAAGCTCGGCGGGGCTTCAAGATCAGCCCTGGCGGCCCTCGCCATAGTTTTGATACAGGAGAACGAAAAAAACACATGGCGCTCCGCGCTCGAAAGAATGGGCTGCGTTGTGACCGGCTGCATAGTCGGACTTTTAGTGACGGTCGTTTTCTCTAAGATCGAAAGTTATATCATAAATAAAAGAAAGTTGGCTGAACCCCCGCTCAAACCGGCAAACGCGCCCGCGGAGCTCGATCCGGGCGAATAAACGCCAGGAACACGAGCATTAGTGCGGGCTTTATTAACTTTCGTAAGCTGCATTATTGTTATTTACCGAAACCGTCAGGACCGATTAATACATTTAGTGTGCCGGGCATGTGCCATGACTCATTTTAATAGGCGTTTGGCTCATTTCAAAGACCATGATAAAAGGATCAATAAAACTTTTTCCCGGCATGAAAATCCCGCTCGCCAATATAATCGGCCGCCTCGTCAACCTGAAAGCCATCATAAACAAGCATTAGTGCCATCCCTGATAGATTACATAGAACGATTGAATTTGTGCAACCTCAGCAACAAGCGTTATGTCTATGATCTAACTACCTTATTGCTTGCGTCTATTCCATATAAGCCTATAGCGTTATGTCTATGAATTTAACTACCTTTTTGTCTGCGTCTATTTCATATAAACCTATGTGTTGCCCTGCGGCACCGTTGATAACAGAGCCGGATGTATAAGCCGAGCCTATCGCGCTCGCGTCAGTTCCCGTAAAAGGCGTGGTGAACGCGTCGGCCTTGATGACATATTTAAGGCTGTTGCCATCGCCCGCGGTGTAATATATTCTGGTGGATGCCGGATCCGCTGACGAAACAATATGGCCGGAAATAGCGGGCGCGGGAGGGCCTGCCGTGGTGAATTTGACGCCTTGCGCGGTGCTTATGGCGTTTCTGGATGAATCATATACTTTGTTGGCTTGAAGCTCGATATAGTATGCCTGATAGTTCTTTAAATTAGCGCCGAAAGTAACGGTGAATTTCATCGTGCCGGAGTTATAAGCGACCGTAAAATGAGCATTGTCAGCGTCGGCCCCCTCGGTAAGCGCCGTGCCGGTATTGTCGTTTCCTTCATAAACTTTTATTATGCCGGTAGGAGCGGCTTCCATAGCCGCTGACGATGAGCCGTAAAGCGATTCCGAGAATGTCAGCGTCGCAGCGATATCCAAAGCTATTCCAGTGGCGTTATTTGCCGGCGAATATATCGGTGAGGGCGGAGTAAGATCAGGATAATAAATGGTATATGTTGCGCTCGCCGTTGCGGAATCAACCATGCCGTCTTTAACGGCTATTGCTTTCACGGTCGCGGTCGCGTTAATGGTAAAAGGCTTTTCATAAACACTTCCGTTTGTGGCGGAGGGTTCTGAACCGTTTGTCGTGTAATGTATTACGGCGTCGGGCGTTGCGCAGGTTATAGTTACCGTCTTGTTATAAGCAGATATGCCCGAAGGAGCTAAAACGGGCGTCGCAACCTGCATAATATCGATTATAGGCACCGCCAGGCATGCAGCCGAATCGCCGTTAGCGTTAAATGAATAAATTAAAAAATGCGTAGCGCCAACCGGCAGAACGGTATCAGCCGCCACCGTCTGAGACGCATTTTCAGCGCCTGAAACAGTATAAACTTCCGTTGTATTGCCGGATAATTTATTCGTTGCGTCCTGTCCCCAGTATATTTTGTAACCGGATATGCCGGTTGCGGGATTAGCCGGCGTCCAGGTAATAGTGCCGGAAATTTGCGCTGAATCCATGTCAGCATCTGTAAAAGTTCCGGACGTCGGCATCGCCGCCGGTAAAGCAATATCGTTGATGGCCACCGCGAGTGCCGCCGCCGAATTGCCGTTAGCGTTAAATGAATAAATTAAAAAATGCGTAGCGCCAACCGGAAGCGAGGTATCGGCCGCCACCGTCTGAGACGCCTTTTCAGCGCCTGAAACAGTATAAACTTCCGTTGTATTGCCGGATAATTTATTCGTTGCGTCCTGTCCCCAGTATATTTTGTAACCGGATATGGGTTCAGTTGTACGCGACGGTTTCCAGGTAATATTACCTGAGATTTTAGAGACATTGATATCGGTGTCCGTAAAACTGCCATCCGTCGGAAGTACTTTAGGGCCCGGCTTGACAAGATCTTTTATGATTACCGCGCGGCGTGCCGCCGAATCGCCGTTAGCATCAAAAGAATAAATCAAAAAACATGTTGCGCCTTCCGGAATCGAAGTGTTTGCAGGAATCTTCTGAGAATTTGACGCCGCGCCCGCCACTGTATAAAGAATTTCCGCATTTGCGGATAATTTGTTTCCTGATTTGTTTGCGGCATGCCCGACAAGGCCGGTGCCCCAATAGATGTGATATCCAAGAATGCCGTCTGCCGGATCTACCGCGGCCCATGTCAAATTACCCGAGATCTTTTTAGCATTTTTATCTGTGTCCGTAAAACTTCCGAATCCCGGATTCCTTATCTTTGAAGAATTAATATCATATGCTATCGCATGACGGTTGTCTGACACTGGCGTAGTCCAGCCTTTTTTATTTGCCAGATAGTAAAATATAGTTCTTCCGTCAGTAGTATACGAATTGCCGATTGCGGAAAATTCTGATAAAGTCGAAAATGTTGGAATATCGCCTTCAAAAAAAATGTTTTTAATTTCTGAATGTCTATCACCCATGTTATTGACACTGGCCGGAATAGTTATGTCATGCATTGACGAGCATTCGTAAAACGCATGACTGCCTATACTATTAACTTTGCCTGGAATAATGATGTTTTTTAGTTCAGAGCAATGCGAAAATGC
>CAYTCW010000073.1:4569-22218 GCA_964436235.1 uncultured bacterium | reverse complement strand
GGAGAAAGGGTTGCTAACCTTTTCTCACTCCCTTCATAAAGATTTTGATTTATATACTATTAACTATGATGAATAATTATGATGAATTATATTGACAATTGTGGCAAAAAAAGTTATTATGCTGATAACGAATAAAGCACATTTAATTAAGGGGTGAGGTCTTTGAGACGAACGCTTTCAAATAACGGCACGGCGGGAATTCTGGCAATTTTAAATTTTATATTCATATTTATTTTTTTTGTTAACTGCGCTTCGGCTACCGGTTTTATCAAGGCCGGCGAACGCCGCGACGGCGGCGGAGGTTATAAAATACCCGATGTCGCTTTAGTAAGCGAAGCCGTCAGCGTGCGTTTTGACAATCAGATGGCAAAAACCCGCGTGGTGCAAATTTTTAAAAATAATACGGCGCGCGTTCTCGAAGGCGAATATATATTTCCGCTTCCTTTCGGCGCTAATATAGTTTCTTTTGCCACGTGGGACGACGGAGTGAAGATCAACGGCGTCATCATGGAAAAAGTGAAGGCTAAGAAGATATATGAGGATATAGTAGCGCAGTTGAAAGACCCCGGCCTGCTCGAAAATATAGGTTCGAATACTTTCAGCGCGAGAATATTTCCGATACCAGCTTACGGCACCAAACGCCTTGAAATGGAATACGTCGAATATCTGCCGCTTTTAAACAGGCTTTATTCGTTCACCTACCCGCTTTATTCAGAAGACCTCGATATCAATGCCCGCAATCTCTCAATAGATGTGGAGATCGTTTCCGATTTTGAAGTCGTATCGCCGCAGATCTACTTTAAAAATATGACATTCGTTAAAAATTCAGTTAAAAATTATACGGCGTCCTACGCCGCTCAGGCTTTCAATGATAAGATCGATTTCAAGACTGCCTTTTCTTTAGATATGGCCGCCAGCGAGTCTAAAACGCTTGTTTATAGCGGCAGTTATAACGGCAGCGAAGAGATTTATTTTTTAACTTCATTCCGCCCGTTTGATAACGAAAGCGCGACGGCTTCCGTCACGGCAGTTAATGACAGAAATGCAGTGTTTTTGATCGACACTTCATATTCGATGCGCGGTGAAAAGAAGAATATAATCAGTAAAATATTTTCAGGCATTGAAACTATAGACGGTTACGATTATTTTAACGCCATATTTTTCGATTCGAAAACCGACGCGCTTGCGCCCAATTTTATAAAAGCCGATAAGGCCGGTTTTGCAAAATTGCAATCGCGCATAGATAAAATAAAACCCTTCGGCGCATCTAAACCTCTCGCGGCGGTCAACGAACTAATGAAAATAGTTAAAAATTCCAACGGCTCGGAAGTTAACGCTATTTTAATAAGCGACGGGCTTTACCAGACTTCCGATGGCGGCCGGCCGCTTTCTAAAACCCTTAAAGCGTCTTTTGAAAGCGACGAGCGTGTAAAGAAACAGCTTACCATAAGCGCGCTCGCCGTGGGCGCGGGCAGTGAAAACGACAGGCTGACGATGGTTTCGAACGCCTTTATGGGCGAGTTCCGCGAAGTTAAAAATTTATACGATAATCAGATTCAACTGTTAATTCCGTCTATTTTAAAATCGATGGCCGGCGGCATCGTTAAAAACGTTTCATTTAAACCTGCCGGCACTTTCAACGCTTCGATCTATCCGCAATATTCGCAAAACGTAAACTTCGACTCGGAATGTTATGCAGTGGGCAGGCTCAATCAAAAATCCGATATAAACCTCGAGCTGGCTTATGAATTTAAAAACGGCACGGCCGTAAAAAAGATCGCCGAATCGATAACCAAGCCTTCGTCCGGCTCATATATCGCCCTGCTGTGGGCGCGCCAGCGCGTCAATTATCTTACCGCCTTCATCGACGAAAACGGCGAAAACGAAGAAATGCGAAAAGAAATCGTCGAATTGTCAAAGCGCTTTAATTTCGTCACTAAATATACCTCGTTTCTGGCAGTGCCGCCTTCGGTTTTAAGGCCGCGCCGCATCAAGCCGGGCGATCCCGAAATATCCGTTTCAGCGCCGCGCGATTCCAAACTCGTTTTGATCAAACTGCCCTTCGCCGAGCCGCTTAAAGCCGAATATGACGAAAAGAAAGGTTTATTCATAGCGCGTTTCACCGCGCCGGCGCACATCAAGGACGGCCGTTACGAGGCCCGCGTAATGATCGTAGATAAATTCAACCGCGAAAATCATCACGCGCTGAATTTTTTCATCGATTCGACCCCGCCGGTTATATACGCTAAGTGCACGCCGGAAATCATAACGGCCGGCGGCGCTTTTGTGATAACGGCGAACGCCTCGCCTGACACGGCTTCCATAAAGGCTAAAATGCCGGGCGGCGAAGTTCTGGTCCTTAAATATGACAATCTTTCTAAATTATCACGCGCGGAAGGCTTAATGGCGCGCGGCGCCAAACCGGGGCCGGCTCAGATAGAAATCGAGGCGATCGATCACGCCGGCAACCGCAGCGTTAAATTCATTAAATGTACGGTAGCGGCCGAAAGCGCGGCTTTAAACGGCGCCGGCGCTAATTTTAAAAATACGGCAGGTGAGACTAATGTTAAATAATAAATCGAACGGTTCTTCTAAATATAAATTTTATGCGCTGATTATCGCCGCGCTGCTGGCGGTTTTGCCGCTGGCGGCATTTAACTCGCCGGCATTCGCTAAAAGCCAGGCTGAAATAGAGATCGAAAATGACATATTGTTATACGACTACAAAGCGGCCGCCGTTAAGTGCCGCAAACTCGCTTCGGGAAGCGAAGCCATGACGGCCGGTTTGCTTCTTTCACGCGCGCTGCACCTTTCGGGCGATACCGACGGGGCGATGAGTAATTACGCCGATTTATTGTATAAATTCACCGAAGAGCCGGCCGTTTACGCCGCTGCGGCGCAATACGCGGTATCGCAGATAAAATTCGGCGAGGCTAAAAAGATATACTCCGCCGCTATCGATACTTTTGCGGTTAAAAGCGATTTATACCTCAGGCGGAGCGGTGAAATAGATTCGCTGTTGAATTCCGCGCTCGCTTTTTACGATAAAATGAATTACCGCTCTGAGGAAGTCGAACTATACAGGACGGCGGCTTTAAACCTTTATGGCGCAGCGCCTAAATATTTCAACCGCGCGCTGGCATATTTCATCGATAATAAAAACTATTCCGAAGCGCTTGCGCTGATTAAAAATATTGAAACTAAAGATGAAAACGCCGTAACGCTCATAGCGGACGCTAAAATAAGCGTTTACGAAAAAATGATCGCCGCCGGCGATAAAAATCCTGAAATATTATCAGCGCTCGGCGCCGTTTATGAAAAGTTGCTGTCAGACAGGCAGACCGGCGAAGATAAACTTTCATTCACATATACCGCTTATTTTAATTACTTAAAGAATAATTCGCTTTTAAACGATAAAATCGATAAGTTAAAATCAGGTTTTGACTCTTCAGAAGCCGCTCTAAGCGATCTATTGCTAATCAATCTTCTGATGCAGAATTCGGGAGTTGCCGGCGCACGCGAATATATTCGCAAATTTATAGCTAAACGCAAAGATTTTAACGCTTATATAAGCGTATCACGCCTTTACAGGCACTACGGCGAAATGCTCGCGGCGATGAAAATGTCTCTTGGAGCTATGGAATTTGCTTCAAACGACGGCGAACGCGAAACGCTTTACTATGAAATGGCTTCGAATCTGTCGAAGTTTTACTTTATAGATTTGCGCTATCTTATATTTAAGAACGCCGCCGTCGATTTATTCGAACAGCGCTGCGACGATCTGGCGGTCAATCTTTTGATGATTTCTTCCAGCCGCCGTTTTATGCGCTCTAACTACGACGCGCTGAGAGTGGCTCTCAGGCAATATATATCTCGCAGCGGGGCTATTTATTACTACAACGCTCTGCTTGAATTTAAAAAGTCGCCGCAGCGGGCTAAATATCTGAATGAACTCGCCTCTCTTTACGGCGATATAGCTATGGATGAGCTTTCGTTTAAAACCTATGAAACTTTGTGCCGCGAACATCCTGAATCGCCCTATGCTTCAGGCGCCCTTAAAAATATGGTCAGGCACTATCAGAAAACTCTCGCGCCGCAGGCCGCGGCGTTAAAGTCGGCGGCGGCTGTAGAAACTTATGCCGGCCTGAAAGAAGAAAAAGGGTTTGCGCGCGCAAAAAGCGCACTGGCGCAGTTAATAACTCCCGAGGCTTCCGATTTTTACCCGGATAAAAATGCCGCTTTTCTTTATTATCAGGCCATTTACGATTTTCTAGCTAAAAATATGGAAACGGCATTCGATAAAAAATGGGTCGAATCCAATATGCTGTCGCTTCTTAATAAGCTTAATATCGATAAGCAGAAGCGTATTGAAATAATCGACGGCATGCTTAAAAAATCTCCCTACGACAGCCGGCTTTTAAAGGCCAAAGAAACCCTTTTGCTGTCGCAGTTTTCCGCTGACGGCGGCGGCCTGTTTTCTAAAAAATCGCTCGAAAATTTTTATGCCGCTAATTACTTTGCCGACGGCGATTTTATGACTAAATACCTTCAATTTTTAAACCGCGAATTAAAAATCGAATCGGTGATGGAAGAACTCAAGAAATTAGCCGCTTCAGGCGGCGCACCGCCGCGGATGATAAAACTTCTTGCCGAATGTTGCTTTTTCATATCCGATTTCGAGCAGGCTGAAAAATGGTTCGACGAATTCATTAAAGCCGCTCCGGCCGATACGGTTTCATTAATGAAACTCGCCAATTTAAAACGATCGTTGAATAAAAGCGATGAAGCCGTTAATTTGCTTCAACGCCTTATCGCCGCCGAACCTTCATCTAAAAATGCCTATGTGACCGCGGGCGATATAACCGCGCTGGATAAAAGTAAAACCTGGGAGGCCGCCGATAAATTTTTCTCGAAAATCACGGCGATCGATCCTGAAAATAATGATAACTATATCGAGTTAGCGACTATTTACTGGGATTATTTCAAATATGAAGAAGGGCTCGCCGTTTTATCGCAAAGACGCCGCGAAGCCGGTTCCGATTTTATATTCGGCCGCGAGATAGCGAATTTATTCGAAATAAACGGTTCGGTCGAAGTGGCCATTCCCGAGTATATAAGCGTAATTTGCGCGCCCGACGAACACAGCCGCGACAAATCATACCGCGATTTCGAAAATGATGAAAGCGAAGGCTATGAACGCCATAACGGCGTCTACCGCGATTATAACTACCGCTACGAACGCCCGGAAACCGCGGATGTTATGGAATGCCGCGCCAGGTTGGTCACGCTTTATAAAAAGGAAAAGTTTAAAAAATTAATAGACGACGGCTTTGAAAAATTTATAGAGCGCTCGCCGCTTAACTATAAACTTTATTATGAATATTCGAAATTACTCATAGAGTTCGGCATGAGCGAGCGGGCTTTCGATATAATTAAAAAATCATATCCGGCGGTTGACCGCGGTTATTATTTCGTTCAGTTAGCCGTGCTGCTCGAGCGGATCAAAAAAATATCGGAGGCCAAACTTTTATATTACCGCGCTATCGAGGCCGGTCCCGAAATAAGCGTAACCTACGGCGATGCGCTCGACTTCTTTAAACGCTTCGCCATGGAAGAAGATTATGCAAAAACTTTAAAAATGCGAGCGGATAAATTTACGGCGGACCGCTATTACATGGAAGAATATTACAAATATATGATGGAGTTGAAGGGCGCCGAAGGTAATTCCAATTACAAAGAGGCGGCTATGGCGCTCGATAAGCTGATAGCAAAATATCCTCAGAAGGTTAGCTACCGCAATCAGTACGCCGACGTTAAGATCAAACTCGAAGGCATAAAAGCGGCCGCTGCATATATTGAAGGCATTATAAAAGCCGATGCCGCCGAAAAAGATAAAAAGAAGAAATTTCACATCGACGATATAGTAAGGCTTAAAGAAACTCTTGCCCGCCTACTGGCAAAAGACAGGCGCATCAAAGAGGCGCTCGAGATTCGTAAAGAACTTATTTACGATAATCCGGCCGAGCCCGGATTTGCCGATACGCTCGCTCAGATAGCATCTTCATATGACTGTGCCGCTGAAGTTACGGCTTTTATAGCGGCGCTCGACGAAAAGAAGATGAAGCCGGCTAATAAACTTTTCTTATCGGCTAGATATTTCGCGCGGCTTAATTCATTTGACGAAGCGGCCGGCTGCTATAAAAAACTCGCGGCGCTTAATCCGAACGATGCCGCCGCGGTCACTGATTACTTTACGCTCTGCCTTAAAAACCGGCGTTTCGACGAGGCTGCAAAACTCGTTCCCCGCTATCTTCAATTAGCCTCGGCTGCCGGCGGCGATATAGAAAGGCAGGCATTTGAAGACTGCGCGCTGCTTCATATCCAAAACGGCGGCACTAAAGAAGCACTGGCGATTTTTGAGCCGTACCTCGATAAACTTATCAAAAATTTTAAATTCGATGAAAATTCATATAACTATTATTGTTATCAGTATATAAACGAGATCAACTGGTTAGTTAAAAAATTAGAGAGCGTTTCCGAATACACGGCCGCTATAGCTTATCTGGATAAAAAAATCGCGCATTTATCCGTAAGCGAGCGTAATAATAAATATTCCATAGATGAAACCAAGGAAAAAATCGCGGCGCTTTACGAAAAGAACGGAGAAACGGATAAAGCGTTAGCCTACTTGAGCGAGCTTGCCCAAAGCTACGCCGACACATCTTCTATGGCCTCAATCCCCGATTCGCTTCTTAAACGCCTTGCAGGATTATGGAAAAAAACTTCCAATTATGAGCTTAACCTTAAAGAATATCTGGCTATGCTCGATCACGCCGCGGCATATAAAGACCTCGACCAGAAACAGATCGAAGTTTTAAGGTTTTTACTCAGAATTTACCGGATGAATTCTGAATACGCCAATTTTATCGCGCTGGTGAAAAAACTCGAAACTTCGGGCAGCAACCTTAATTATGCCATTGAAATATCGGAAAACAGGCCTGAGTTCGAAAAAGATTTTATGGATCTTACGCTTAAAAGAATTAATTTAAGCGTTCAGGGCGGCGCTTCCGGCGCGCCCGCAGCCGGCGATATGATAAAATTAGGCGCGCTGATGGCTAAAAACAATAATTCGCAGCTCGCCGCCGATTTTTTCGGAATGGCCCTTAAATACGGCCGCTATAACGACACTTTAAAGAGCATAGCGGAAAAACTTATTGAAAAAGGCGCGCTGAACATGGCGGCCTCCTATTATTCAGAGTTTTTAAAGAAATGCAGCCCGCGCGCCTACTATTTGAACGCCCCGGAAATTGCCCGCGCGCTTATTGACAAGAAATTATACGGCGAGGCGCTTGAAATCGCCGAAAATCTTATGGATAACTACGGCGAGGATACCGCTATAATGCTCGACTGCGCGGCGCTTTATCAAAAGGCTTTCAATAAGACGGCGGCCGTCGAAATTTATAAAAAAGCCGCTCTGAAGGCGGTTGGCGTCGAGCAGGCCCGCCAGGCAGTATCTGAGCTCGAATCGCTTATGGATGAAACTGAATATATCCGCTTAATTGACGAAGTGATCGAATTGAAAAAGAAGAACGGTTTTTCTCTCGATTATTCATTTTTACTCAACACAAAGGCGGCGCATCTGTTTAAAGCGGCGCTATACGCCGATTGTAAGGCTTTTGACGAGCTGAACGCCTATTTCTTATCGCTGAAACCGCCCGCCGAAATTTTCGTTCAATATGCCTGCGCCGTTTTTTCTGCCGCGCCCGGAGCGCATTATGAATTTTGCGGCGATTCACCCGAACCGGAAATCGTACGCGGCGCTCTCAAACGCTATACCGATTATTGCCTTTATTTTGCCGAAAAGATCAACGGGCTCGAAGATATCTTCGCCGCTGACGCTTCTTTTCTTCTTTTGCAGATGATAAACAATCTGCCCTGGACGGTCGCTTACAAAGACGGTCCCGCCGATATCATAGCCGCAATGAAGCCTAAAACTTCAACGCTGCAGCCGTCTTTCATATACGATCTTTCGGCCGCGAAGATAGGTTTCGACAGTAAAGAAAACGAGCTGCTCGCCCTGTTTAAACAGCGCTGCACGGTCGATACCGCTTCGCTTACTCAGGCGGCGCGAATGTTTATAGATAATAAAAACTATAAAGCTGCCTCGCTGTTTGCCGATACTGCCGCCGCTATCGACGCTGACGACCATATCGTTAAGCTCGTTGCCATAGAAACTCTGTGCGGCCTGAAGCTCTACGAAAAGGCCGCCGCTCTGGCAGGCGCCGTCGATACCGCTAAACTCAAGCCTTCCGAAGAAGAAGAATATAATTACTATAACGATGATAACTATTCTTACGGCCATATTCAAAATATGCTGCGATTTGCAGGCTGCCTTTACGAATTAAAAAAATACGATCAGGCCATGAGCGTTTCTGCCGTCATAATGGCAAAAAGCCGTTTATATTATGAATATGAAGATTCATACCAGCTTAATTCCGAATATCAAAAAGCCGTTGAATTATATTATAAATCGGCCGTCACGGCGGAAGAAAGGTTAAAATTAAAAACCGAACTCTATAACGTGATAGACGATTACATAACCGCCGAACCGCGCTATGGCGGAATTAATTTTGAAAGTAAAAATATAATATCCCGTTTAGCCGCGATATTATATTCATGGAACGGCGATATAAATTTTACGGCTGGTATCGATAAATTAAACCCCGGTCCCGCCGTCGAATATATCAGATTATACGAGCTGGCGCAGCGCGGCGCTGATCTCAAAGCCGCCGCGAGCCGCGCCGTCGATAATTACGGTTCGAATTACTTTCTGATGGAATTTTTAACTTCTGTGGCCGATGATATCGACGATACGGTTCTGCTCAAAAGAATATTTTCGGCGCTCGCTGCGCTCGATCCGGGCAAAAAAGACGAGTATGACCGTCAATATATTCGCTATTACTGCGCCGATATTTTAAACGAGGTAAAATAATTAACGAGGGGATGATATTATGCTCGCAAAATATATAGAATTTATGGACCGCAGGTATTTTTATAATTCGATGCTGTTAAATCTTTTGACGGCAGCGGCAATCATTTCGACCGCCGTTTTTGCGGCGCCCGAAAATGCATCGGGCGGGCCTCCTGAAACGGTCGGGCGCGGTTCGTGCGAAGCCGTCGTTTACTTTAAAAGCGCCGCGGCTTTATACGGCGGATTTATTAACTCACCTGTCATGGAGGAATTTAACAATTCAAAACTTTGCGCGCGTTATGAAGAAACCATAGCCGCGGGTAAAATCGCTCAGCTCAAAAAGGCTGTTGATAACAGCTTTCCGGCAGCTTTCGGTTTTGAAAAAGCCCTCGCGTTTTTCGACTGCCCCGGAGCTTTTTACTTTCTCAATAGCGATCTCGACTCGCTTTCACTGTTGTTTGCCGCCGGAGGCGATATATCCAAATACGAATATTTTATCAAATTAAAGAAAAATATTAAAATAGAAAAATACCAAAATACGAATATTTACAGTCTGGCTTCTCAAGACGGCATCGATTCGCTTTATTTCGCCGCTTTCAATTCTAAAACCTATTTTTCGAACGAAGCGGATCTTATAAGGTCGATTATATCTAAAAAAACTAATATTGAAGAAGGCGTCAAAACTACCGCGCCGCTTTGCGCGTATATCAATCTCAACAGGCTCAATGCTAAGGTTGGCGAGGTATATAAGCGCAACGGCGGACAGTATTTATATATCTATCCTGACGCCGCTCGCAAAGAAATTAAAATAGCGGCATTCAACGGTGAAAAAGAGCCGCAGCAGGCATTAGTAGATCAAGCGGCCGGGGCGGTTGATAAGATTAATATGCCGAAAGACCTTTCTTTCTCTGCTTATATATTTAAACTCGCTTCAGCCGATTTTTTTGGCGCGGCGCTTAAATACGCCGAAAAATTCGAAATGCCCGAAGAATTAAAGACGGTTTTAAAAACGCTTGCCGCCTCGCCGGGAGAAGGCGCGGGAATCGTAATAGGGGCCTCAGGCGGCATCGGATCAAAAAATGAAGGCTTGTTCGGAAATCTTTCGCCGGTAGTTTCTTTCGCCGTCGATAAATGCGATGAAAAAACTATAGCCGCGCTCGGTAAATATCTTGCGGGACTTAAAGTGGATCATAAAAATTCTTTACTGACGATATCCTCTGCAGCAGATGCTTTGAATGGCGAAGCGGCAGGCGGTCTTCAACGGGCGCGCGATTTTAATTCTATAAATAAATGCGAGGCGGCCTATTTTTATTATATGAAATATGACGATAATATGGCCCGGCTGGCGGATAATATAATGAGCGCGGCGCTTGCGATATCAAGCTGGCAGGGTTCGAACGCCTACGAACTGATGAGCGAGCTCCGGCAGTCGCCTGAAGTGCTCAAATCCGTCGACAGCGTTTTCGGGCTGAGACTCAATGATATAAAAGGGCTTAATTCGGTAATTTTAATAAAAATGAGATAGTTGATAACAGGTTAATTTAACCGGCGAGGATAGTGGGTTTACTTTGAATATAGATTCATTTTACATGGAAATATTAAAGGATAATTCCTTTTTACGGCAGACGGCTTTCGAAGAAAAGGTTTTCAGCGACATCAAAATTGAATCCAGCTGCATTTTAGTCACCAAAAATTATATAGGCGATGAAGACGGCACGCTGGGGCAGCTTTTGATGAAATCCTTTTTTTACGTCATGTCGGAAAAGGAAACCAAGCCGTCGGATATCATATTGATCAACCGCGGCGTCTTTCTGGCGGCTGAAGGCTCGCCGGTGCTCAACGCGCTTCACGAACTCGACCGCGGCGGCGTTTCGATAATGTGCTGCGGCACTTCGCTTAACCACTTCAAAGTTCGCGAAGAGCTCAATCTGGGGTTCGTTTCTAATATGTATGATATAGTAGAAGTATTATTGCATGCAAAAAAAGTTATAACGCTTTAAACTATTCGTAATAAAACGATGAAAAAACTTGAAATAATATGTTTAAATTAATAAAACAATCATATTTTTAATAAAACAGCTTTAAACGATTTAAAACGCCTACGAAGCGCTTGACAAAGATGTTTCATTGTGATATAATAGCATTACTTTAATTAACGAGGTAGATTTATCGGGCGGTTAGCTCAGCTGGGAGAGCATCAGCCTTACAAGCTGAGGGCCACAGGTTCGAGCCCTGTACCGCCCACTCCTGGAGCGGTGGTGGAGGAGTTAACATGCCGGCCTGTCAAGCCGGAGATCGCGGGTGCGAAACCCGTCCGCTCCGTTTTTTATTTAACCAAGATGCCGAGGTAGCTCAGTCGGTAGAGCAACGGACTGAAAATCCGTGTGTCCGCAGTTCGATTCTGCGCTTCGGCATTATTTAAATATAAACGGCATATTTATGGCGGCATAGCCAAGTGGCTAAGGCAGAGGACTGCAAATCCTTCATCCTCGGTTCAACTCCGAGTGCCGCCTTTAACCGATAAGTAAATAATACGCCTGAAAGCAGGGGCTTAGTTGCCTGTGCTTATATTTTTATTTAAAGGCGTGTCTTCAGGAGATGATATGCGGCAAGCGGCAGAGCAAAACGGGCAGTGGAGGGCGAGTTTTAATTTCGCCAATATAATAGGCCGTTCGCATGCCATTAATAACGCAATCAGAATCGCAAAAGTGGCGGCCAGATCATCGGCGGCCACTCTTATTTTAGGCGAAAGCGGCGTCGGCAAAGAACTTTTCGCCCACGCCATCCATAATTGTTCAAAACGCTCCGATAAGCCCTTCGTTTCAATCAACTGCGGCGCGATACCGCGCGAGCTGATCGAGGCCGAGCTGTTCGGCTATATGCCCAACGCCTTTACCGGCGCTTCGAACAGGGGCGCCATAGGTAAATTCGCCATAGCCGACGGCGGAACTCTATTTCTCGATGAAGTGGCCGACCTTTCGCCCGAGGCCCAGGTTAAACTTCTGCGCGCCATATCGACGGGCGAAATAGTCCGTGTGGGCGGCGCAAGGCCCGAAAAAACCGACGTTCGAATAATATGCGCCACCAATAAAAATATTCAGACCGAAGTCGAAAATTCGTATTTTCGCGAAGACTTATATTACAGGCTCAATGTTTTCGAAATACGAGTGCCGCCGCTTCGCGAAAGGCTCGAAGATATAGAAGAGATTATTAAATATTTCATCAACACGGGCGTAAAAAAAATAATGCAGCCGAATATAGTCGATATAAGCGTAACCGATGAATTTATAAACGGCCTCAAAAATTACAGCTGGCCCGGAAATGTCAGACAGCTGCAGGCAGTTCTCGAGCGCGAAATTTATCACATGAGCTCGCCGCCTTATATACTTTCACATCTGCCCGATTCGATATTAAACGCTCCGCCTGCCTCCGTTCCGGGCGTCGCGCACGCGATGGAAATTAAGCCGCTTAAACAGATCGAATTCGAAATGATTAAAGCGGCGCTGTCCCGTTTCAACTGGAATATCGAAAAAACTATAGCGGCGCTTCAGATTTCAAGGGCTACGCTTTATCGTAAGATCAACGAATATAAACTTAATAAAAGAAAGTAATAGAAGTAATTAAGTAATTGATTAATTAAGTAAATTAGTAAATAATAATTTAATATAGAATGGAAACTACGATTGAAAACATTAGTTAAAATTATAATATTTTTATTTATATTAACCTGCGCTGCCGGAACCGGAGGCTATTTTTACATCAAATCGCTTTTCGAGCCTGCCGCTTCCGCTCCGTTTTATCATAACGTAAAAATAGCCCAGGGATCGAGCGTTTCGGAGATAGGCCGCATCCTTAACGAAAAAGGCATTATTAAAAGTCAGTTCGCCTTCTGGTTTTACGTTAAATTAAATGAACTCGGGCCTAAATTAAAGGCCGGCGATTACGTTTTCAGCGCCGATCAGAATATAGAACAGATAGTCAAAAAATTGATATCGGGCGAAACGCAAAATATATCTTTAACCGTGCCCGAAGGTTTTTCCATAAACGAACTTCGCTCGCGCGTCATTGGTTATAATATCATGGATGAAAATAAATTCAACGCCGCCGCTAACGACCCCGCGCTTTTAAAGATGATTCCATACCAGCTCGACACCATCGAGGGCGTTTTATTCCCCGATACTTATATATTCAATAAAAGCGCCAGGCCGGAAGAAATTCTTAAAATGATGGTACGGGAATTTAAAAATAAACTGCCCTCCGATATAGACGAGCAGATCAAAAAAAACGGACGGCCGTTCAAAGAAATATTGATCATGGCTTCCATTATTGAAAAAGAAGCCCGCCATGACGAAGACAGGCCTAAAATTGCATCCGTATTTTATAACCGGCTCGCCAGGCAGATGAAACTCGAATCATGCGCTACCATTCAATATATCCTCGGCGATAACCGTAAGAGCCGCCTGCTTTATTCCGACCTGCAGGTCGATTCGCCTTTTAACACCTATAAAAATAAAGGGCTTCCTCCTTCGCCGATCTGCTCGCCTTCTAAAAAATCTTTATTGGCTGCGCTTAATCCCGATAAAACCGATTTTCTTTTTTTTGTGGCTAAGCCCGACGGATATCATATTTTCTCTAAAAATTTCGTCGACCATAATAAAAATAAACAGGCGTCAAAAAAAATGGGAGCGGATAAAGGCGCTGACGCTAATTAATAATTATAATTTTTGATTTACGGCGGTTAAATATGGCATTGGAAAAAGTATATATTGAAAAGGTGATGGACGGCGATACGGTTAAAGCCTCACCTAACAGGCTTATGCGCTTTCTCGGCGTGGACTGTCCCGATTTCAGGCTTCCATGCTTCGACGAAATGCTCTCATTCGTCAAAGAAGCCATAGAAGGGCGCGAAGTTATGATCGAAAAATGCCCGCTAAGGCCTCTTGACGCCTATAACCGCGAACGCGTCATAGTTTTTTATAAAGACGCCCGCGGTCACAGTTATAATCTTAACCTGCGGCTTTTAAAACTCGGTTATGCCCGTTTTTTTGCCGTTCCGGCATGCCATATCAATTTTTATGAATGGGCTAAAATCGAACATTCGGCCAGAATTAAAAAAATAGGCATCTGGAGCGATGAGCGCGATGAAAGGCTTTCGACTAATTTTAATCTTAATTCGGCTGAAGAAGAAAAAGATCTCGGCAATACTAAAATACCTAATAAATTTTTTAAACTTGGCTATTTCTGGAGCCTTACGGATGTCAGCAAAATAATATATATGCTTTTATGCAATATGTCGCATCCCGGGGGAATTGTGTGGATAGCCTTTACCACTATCACTAAAAATACCAGATACGACATTAATACCGTTTTAATGTCGCTTAACGAGCTTTCCGATTGCGGGCTTATTTCCTATAAAATTTCGCAGAGCAAAGATAAGCCGAATTATATTATCCTCAATAAAATAATTCCCCGACAGGAATCAGAGATTTCCGCCGGGGAAGATACAGTTGAGACTCTTGACTTATTTTAAGCCGTCAGCCGGTTATTTTTTCTTAGCTTTAACTGTTTTAACTAAATCGCTTAACATTTTGCCGGCTTTGAATTTAGCAACCGCTTTGGGAGCTATTTTCATGGTTTTTCCGGTTTGAGGGTTGCGGCCGTTTCTGCCTTTTCTGGTGTAAACTGAGAATGTGCCGAAACCTACCAGCGTGATTTTGCCGCCTTTTTTCATCGTTTCTTTAATGATTTGTAAAGTTGTGTCCAGGCTTTTCTGAGCGTCTTTAAGAGTCAGCTCAGCACGTTTTGCAACTTCCTTTAATAATTCGGTCTTGTTCATTAATTTCCCTCCGTGTAATTTAGTTATCTAATTTAATTCTAAACCATTAATAGCCGTTTGTCAAGTAAATCATAAAATAAAATATTAGAATTTATTGAAAACTATTTTAAATAATGAGTTTTCAAGGTTTTGGTGATTAGTCCTAAAACCTCATCTGAAAGCCGTTAATTAACTTTATGATATATGCTAATACCTTAATTTTTGGCCGTCACTATCAAAAGTGTATAAGCTATAATACTGTTTTATTATTTACTTTGCCAGCAGAAATAAACGGGCATTAATATTTTTACAACGCGCCGCTTAAGCGTATGAGCTTTGATATCGGTCCCAATCGTTTTGAATAGCTTCTTAATAGCTTGGTAAATAGCTTAGTAATTATTGACACGCTAAGGTTTTTAGTGTAGAATGAACCTCAGGCGTAAGGCGGATAAATTAAATAAATCTGGAGATACGGTTATGAAATACATTAAATTTCTTATATATCTTTTTTCGGCCGCTGTGTTTATTTTCCCGGCGATCATTTTTTTTCCGGTTCCTGCGGGAGCATTCGATCTTGATTGCGAAGAACGCCCGCTGCGAGAAGTTTTAAGGATTATAGCCGATGAAATGAAGGTAAATATCATTGCAGACCCGAAAACGAGCGATATCAAAGTCAGCTTATCGCTGCGTGGCGTTTCCGCCGAAGACGCTCTGGATTTAATTTTAAAGACCAACGGGCTCGCTTTTAATCGCGAAACTTCAAATACATATACGGTTTTTAAAATTTCAGACTCACATAAATATATGGAGCTGAATTCATTCGTTTTTAAAATTAATTACGCCTCGCCTCGAAAGGTCGCCGAAAGCCTTAAATTATTATATCCTCGAGTCGGCTTTACCGCCGATGATTCCAATGGGACGCTATTTGCCGCCGGACACTTTTCTGACGAGGATATCGCCGTCATTAAATCGAAAATTAAATTATTAGACGAAGCACCGCTCAGAATAAAAATAAATTACGAAGTTCTTAAAATTGCAGACAGCCGCGTGGCTGAAACGATTCTTAAACTTCATAATAACGGCTCTAAAAATTTTCATTCAGCGGCAGCCTCCGCCGTAGCTATTAATGAAATTATTTCCCATTCCCGCTCATTGACTAAAGCAGTCGTCGCTTTGCTGCCTTCCGAAAAAGAGTCATCCATAGAACGCGTCACTAAAATTCCATATTTCGTTAATTATGGCAGCGGCGAAGTCGGCGTCGCCGAAAGCTCGGCGGGCGATATCTTCGGAGTGCGCGCCATCAGCGCATCTAAAGATGAAGCGCTGATCGAATTCTGCGTCAATGCCTCCGAATTTATAGGCGCGCCCGCGCATTCGCAAACTCAGGCGGCGCCGCCGGCAAGCTATTCTCAAAAACTTAAAAGCGTCATAAAAATTAAAAACGGCGAGCGCATTTTAGCCGGACAGCTTGCCAATGAAGGTTTTACTAAAATTATCAGCTGCGGAGGCGAAAAAAATATATATAACGGCATCAATGACTTAAACCCCGCCGGGCAGCAAAGCGTTTATAATATTATTAAATCGAAAGGCTATAACCGCGAAAGCGTATATATTTATCTCGAGGCTAAAATCGATTAATTATTAATCCCAGCTTCAAATTACAGTTGTCAAATTGCCGGAGCTTTTTTATGCCATTTAAATATATAATTATCCATAATATTGTTGATATTAAAATATAGTTATGATATAATTAAACGGATATGAATACAGAAGATATCAAAAATAACGGCGCAGAGGATCTGCCCGCGAAATACCGTTCGAGCGCTCAGGAAACGACTCTTATAATAATCCGCTTTACGCTCGTATTTTCTATTATATTCTTTATGGCGGCCACCTTCGTTTACGGGCGCAGTTATTTCGTTAAAAGCGCTTATAGCGTCGCAAAAAGCGTCAGTAAAGTAGTTCCGATTATTCCAATCAAAGATAAATACGTTTTTTTACTTCTCGGCACCGATATGCTCATCGACGTAAACCGCACCGATTCGATTATAATGGTATTCGTTTCCGTGCCCGACCTGAGGATCGACCTTATATCCATTCCACGCGATTTAAGAGTTAAAACGGATGAGCACGGATATCAGAAAATTAACGCCGTATATACTTTCGAATATCTTAAAACTAAGAGCGAAATGGCCGCCGTCAATAAAATCGCGCTCGAAGTGTCTCAAATAACGGGGGCCGCCATCGATTACTACGTTAAGGTAGATTTGAGCGGTTTTGAAAAGATAGTCGATCTATTCGGCGGCGTCGAAATCGACGTTGAAAAAAATATGACCTACGATGATAATAAACAAAATCTTCATATCAGGCTTAAAAAAGGAAAACAAATCCTCAGCGGCAAATACGCTCTTCAATATTGCAGGTTCCGCCACGACAGGCTCGGCGACATCGGCCGCATGCGCCGCCAGCAGACTTTTATAAAAGCCATGGTGGCTAAAGCTAAAGAAGGTAAAACTCTTATACGCCTGCCCGACATTATTTCCGGCGCCATGCGATTTGTGTCAACCGACATAGACATGAAAATACTCATAGCGCTTATAGGCGCATTTCCCGAGCCGTCGAAGATAACCGTCCATTCGCAGACCGTTCCCGGCGATTACGAATATATCAATAAAATTTGTTATTTCAAGGCCGTCGATGATAAGCTGCTTAAACTCGTTTCAGATATATCTAATGGTGAAATTATTAAAATCGAGGCCGAAAAACAAAAAGCTGAATTAGAAAAATCGAATAAAGACGCTTCGGACGATAAAAATAAAAACACGGCTAAAAGTAAAGACAAAGGCAGAACTTAAAGTAAAAC
>CAYTCW010000073.1:0-4469 GCA_964436235.1 uncultured bacterium | reverse complement strand
GTTTTAAAAACCTGGCGCGGCGATATTAAAACCCCGGTTTTTATGCCGGTCGGAACCTGCGCTACGGTTAAAGCGCAGACTTCGCGCGATCTTAAACTCGCGGGCGCGCAGATAATTCTGGCGAATACCTATCATTTATTTATAAGACCCGGACATGAACTGATAAAAGAAGCCGGCGGCCTCCACGAATTTATGCGCTGGGACAGGCCCATACTTACCGATTCCGGCGGTTATCAGGTTTTTTCGCTTTCAAAGACGCGCAAGATCACAGATGAAAAAGTGGTTTTCAAGTCATTTAAAGACGGGGCCAAAATGGAATTTACGCCCGAAAAAGTGATACGCATCCAGCAGGCTTTCGGCTCAACTATAATGATGGTCCTCGACGAATGCGTCAAGTATCCTGAAATTGAAAAAAAAGCCGAAATCGCCGTTGAAAGAACCTTTCGCTGGGCCAAAAGAAGCTATGACGAATATCTTAAAATAATGGATGAAACCGGCGGCGCTCACAAAGATATGGTATTTGGAATAGTTCAGGGATCGCTTTATAAACACCTGCGTAAAAGATCGCTCGAACAAATAACTTCCATTCCTTTTCACGGATACGCCATAGGCGGCCTTTCCGTAGGCGAGCCTAACGCGTTAATGTATGAAATGCTCGATTACCTCAAAGCGTTAATGCCCGAAGAAAAGCCCCGCTATTTAATGGGAGTCGGCGAGGTGGAAGATATAATCGAAGGCATTAATAACGGCGTCGATATGTTCGACTGCGTTATTCCTACGCGTCTCGGCCGCCACGGCGTTTTAATGCTTCCCTATAATAAGCTGCTTATCAAAAATGCCTGCTATCGAAAAGATTTTACACCGCCGATGACCAACTGCTCATGCTATACCTGCACTAATTTTACCCGCGCCTATCTGCACCATCTTTTCAGATCCGAAGAAATATTAAGCCCTATACTCAACAGCATTCATAACGTTCATTTTTTGATCAGGCTCGCCGCACTCTGCCGCGAAGCTATTTTAGAAGGCCGCTACCACGAATTTTATAAAGATTATAAAAACGGCCGTCTGATGAATTATCAGTTCTAATGAATATACTTGGTTAATACGGTGATTTGAATGAAAAAAATTAAAACGGATATTAAACATAGCGTAAATAAATACTTTAAAAGCAAAACATGGCTTTTGCTTTGCATCGCGGCATGGCTGATTTTATTAACGGTTTTTACGGTATCGACGCGCCCTGCAGCAGCCGCTGAGATCGATATTAACGAAGCTAATTTTGAAACCCTGCTCGAGCTCGACGGAATCAGCGAGGTCACCGCGGCTAAAATCATTAAATATCGCCGTGAAAATAAAGGGTTCAAAACCGTTTATGATCTATTGAAAGTGGACGGTATAACCGGAGAACTTTTCGAGAAAATTAAGGACGAAATCAGCGCCGGGCCGGTGTCAAACGAACCTGCCGCCGCGCCGCCGGTTAAAACCTCTCCGCGCCCGCCCGTTATGCCGCCCCGTAATCAGCCGATGCGGCCCGCGAGCGCCGACCGCATCGACGACGAAGATGAAGACGGCGGCGCAGTACAGCCAGTTTCCGGTCAGCCGGCCTCCGCGGATGAAGCGGAAGGCGAAGATGAAAATGGCGGAGCAGCATCCCCGCTCCGTTCCGATTCGTCAAACGCCGCCGACGATGAAAGAAGTTCTGAAACTGCCCGTGATAGCGATTATTCATTCGAAGAAGGCAGAAAAGCCTCCGCCGCCAAAAGAAAAGCAGCCGTTTCTTCTTCGGGCCGTTCAAAAATAGCTCGTATCGGCGATATCAAAAAAATAGAATTGACGCCGGATAACTACTATAAAGTGATAATAGGTCTTATGCGCCTTGCTAAATATGATAAAGCCGAATCGAATATATCGGATTTTATGCGAAAATTTCCATCCGATAAAAAGATCGACGATATGAACTACCTTATGGGCGCCTGTCTTGAAGAATCCGAAAAATACGGCGAAGCCCTGGAAGCCTATCAAAAAGTATATGACAATCAGAATTCAGAGCTTCGCGCCATAGCGCTATTTCGCATCGGGGTATGCTACGATTTGATGGGCAAACCCTCGGACGCGCTTGATAATTACCGTAAATACGCCGCTTCGTATCCGTCGTCTTCCTGCGTTAAAGAAGCCGAAAATAGAATCGATGAAATGCTCAAAACTAAATAACAGTAATCGATGAATAATAATTGATAAATGAGTTTGTATGCTTAAATCTTCGCTTAACCGGCCGGACGCCATATTGACCGATAAACCTTCCGAGCAGTGCGGTTTCGATAATATAATCGGATCCTCGGCGCGGATGAGAGAAATTTTTTCTAAAATAAGAAGTATCGCCGATAAAGATATCCTCGTGCTGATAGGCGGCGAGTCCGGCACAGGTAAAGAGCTTGTCGCTCAGGCTATTCATAACCATTCACACCGTAAAAACGCGCCTTATATCAAAGTCAACTGCGCCGCCATACCCGATACGCTTATCGAGTCCGAACTTTTCGGGCACGAAAAAGGCGCCTTTACCGGCGCACATCAGCGCAAGATCGGAAAGTTCGAATTAGCCAATAACGGCACGCTTTTTTTAGATGAAATAGGCGATATGGCACTGACCACGCAGTCGAAAGTTCTCAGAATAATTCAGGAACGCGAGTTTGAAAGAATCGGCGGAGTGCGGCCAGTTAAAGTTAACGTCCGAATTATTACGGCTACTCATCGTAATTTGCTTACCGAGGTCGCGCAGAAAAGGTTCCGCGAAGATCTTTTTTTCCGAATTAACGTCGTTTCACTCCTGCTGCCGCCGCTGCGTGAAAAGCGCGACGATATACCTATATTAAGCGATTTTTTCATCGAAAAATTTTGCGCCAAGTTTAATAAGCCCTTAAAAAAACTCGCGCCGGAAGTTACGGACGCATTCATAGAGTATAATTGGCCCGGAAATATACGCGAATTGCAGAACGTTATAGAAAGCGCCGTAGCCGTCGAAGATAACGAATTGATCACGCTTAAATCCCTTCCATACCCTATATTCACCGACGCTAATATACATTTCTACGGAAGGCGGCGCACCGATCAAATTAACGGCGGTTCCGCGCTTGATATATCGCCCCGTGAAACGCCTGCCCATAGCCGTTGCGATAATAGCGCGCCGGCCGCAGATTGCATTAATAAAACGGCCGTTTTTAATACCGGCTATAAATCAACGGCGGTTCAAAATTTTGACGATATACAGATCGATCAGGCCGTCGAATTGCTCATTGCCAAAGGTCTTGGCTACGAACAGATCGAACGCCGAATCCTCGAGGCTGCGCTTAAAAAAGCCAATGGTAAACAACTCGGGGCCGCCAGAATTTTAGGAGTCGGACGCGGAGAAATACAATATAAGATTAAAAAATATAATTTATCCAAAACAAGTTAAAAATAATCGCTGTAAACCTTAAAGGCCCTTTTATAACGATTTACCGACAGGAGATTAACATGGTTAAATCACGCGGACGCTCGGCGCTCATGCATGCAGTCGAAAAGAAAGATTTTGACTTGGTTAATATGCTTCTCGCACAGGGCGCTAATATCAATCAAAAAGACGATTACGGCAATACCGCTTTAACTCTGGCTATAATCAATAACGATTGCAATATGGCCGCGTATTTGATATCTAAAGGCGCCGGCGTGAATACCGCTAAAAAAAACTCGCATACTCCTCTTATTTGCGCGGTTATCGCTCAAAATTCGAAGATAATCGAGGCGCTTTTAGCCGCTGGAGCCGAAATTAACGCCATCGACTCGAATAAGATGAGCGCCCTTATGCACGCCGCCGCTAATTCCGACGGGCATAACCTGAGTATTTTAGCCGATGCCGGGGCTTTTTTCGATCTCAAAGATAAAAATGGCAACTGCGCCCTCGTTTATTCGATACTCAATAAAAATTACGAGGTCAGCCGGATGCTCGTTAACTGCGGCGCCGACGCTTCATCCGTTAATAAAGATATGAAAAGCGTTTTAATGTTCGCAGCGGAGTCCGGCGAAGCCGATATCTTTAGCCTGATCTGCGAACGCGCGCAAAATATCAACCACATCGATTATTACGGTCAGAACGCCGTTTTTTACGCCGTCAGAAGCCGCCGTGAAGAATTTTTAAAACCGCTCATCGAAAAAGGCGCCGATATCAACCTGCGCGACCGCGATCTGCAAACGCCGCTCATGCTCGCCGCTACCAACGGCAGCACCGAAATCGTATCGCTTCTCATAGAAAATAAAGCGTGTCCCGATTTTAGAGATAAAAACGGCAACTGCGCTCTCGATTACGCGGTTATAGTAGGACATAACGGAATCGTTAAACTCTTGATGGAAGTTACCAGCCCCGATATTATCAACTCCAATTCATTTAATCTCGCTATTACCAATGGACACTTAGATATCGTTAAATCGCTCAT
>CAYTCW010000072.1:5663-22322 GCA_964436235.1 uncultured bacterium | reverse complement strand
AATTTCGTATTTCAAATTTTCTTCTGTGGCAGATAGCTTACAGTGAAATTTACATAACCGGCAAATTATGGCCGGATTTCGATGAATCGGATTTAACTGCCGCCATCGTCGATTACAACTCCCGCGAGCGCAGATTTGGAGGTATCGGTCCGGCCGGTCCGGCATTAAATTAAATGATTAAAAGAATAATGTCCGCCCTTTTGTTAATACCTTTTATAATAGCCGCCGTATATTACGGCGGTCTGATATTGTGCTTTCTGCTTCTTATTTTAAGCATTGCCGCGTTAAACGAATTTTTCGATATGGCTTCGCAAAAGTCTATTACCGGCTTTAAACTTCCGGTTTTTATAATTACGGCCGTTTATTATATCAACGTTCACTTTTCGTTTATCAATAAAAAGTCTCACGGCTTTGAATTCGCGCCGGCTTTAATAACCGGCGCCGTATTTTTAATTTTATGGCTGCAGTTTTATAAGCGAATCGAAAATTCGATCGCCGATATTTCGGTAACTATATTCGCTTATATTTATATACCGGTTTTTTTAAGTTTTGCCGTTTATATACGCAATCTCGAACACGGCGCATTTTTTCTTTTTATGAGCATCGCCTTAGCCTGGGCTGCCGATACTTTCGCATATTTCGGCGGCATGGCCTTCGGACGGGATAAAAAAAAGCTGTCGCCGGTTATTTCGCCTAAAAAATCGGTCATAGGAGTATATTTCGGATTATTTTTCTCATGCGCCGTATCCATTATATTTTTTAAATATTCGCCGGTTGCCGGAATTCCTTTATGGGCTTTCGTTTTGTATGCATTTATATTGAACGCTTTTTCAGTACTCGGCGATTTGATCGAATCGCAGTTCAAACGCGACGGCGGAATTAAAGACTCTTCGGCATTGATTCCGGGCCATGGCGGAGCATTAGACCGTATAGACAGCCTTTTGTTAACGCTGCCGGTATCTTATTATTACTTCGTTTTATTGCTTAAATAAAGAAAACGCGGTCATATAGTATAAATTAATGCCGATAAACGCTTGATAAATAGATTAAAAATTAACACTGAATCAAATATCTGGAGGTCATATAAGCAATGGGTTTTATTATCGGATTTCTCTCTGTGTCTTTTGTAATATCTTTAATCGTAGTATTTCATGAATTCGGCCATTATATAACCGCTAAAAAAAGCGGTATTTTAGTGCGTGAATTTTCCGTCGGGTTCGGCCCGCTTTTATTCGGCAAAACCGTTAATGAAACGCATTACTGCGTCCGTCCTATACCTCTCGGCGGTTACGTGGATCTTGCCGGCATGGATGAAAATGACGAACTCGAAGATCCGTCGCGCGCTTTTTATAATAAAAGCCCGTTAGTTAAAATGCTTATTTTATTCGCCGGTTCGTTCATGAATTTCGTTCTCGCTTTTTTAATTTACTGGATCATTTATTCAGGCTATGGCCTTGCCCAGAAACCTTATTATACTATTCCCGTGGTTTCGATGGTCGTCGCGGATTCTCCCGCCTATGAAGTCGGCATCCAGAAACTCGACCGTATAATAGAGGTTGATTCGATAGCTGTTAAAGACTGGGACCAATTCAGAAATTACGTCCAGCAGAAGCCGGGCGCAGAAGTTAAAGTTAAAATCGAACGCAGCGGCTCCGTTTTGGATTTTACCGTAAAACCTAAAGCTAATCCCAAAACCGGAAAAGGTTATATCGGCATTATGGCTAATACGATCAATGAAATCGGCGAAGTTATACCGGAATCACCCGCTTTTAAAGCTAAATTCAAACCGGGCGACCGTATTTTGAAAATAGCCGGCAGCGAAATTAAATATTACAGTCAGATAGAAGAAAAATTAAAGGAAAACGAAGGAAAAACCATTAATTTTACCGTCGCGCGCGCTACGGGCGAGGTAACGATAGAATCAAAAATCGATTTCGCGGAGCATTTCGGTTTTCTGCCGCCTGTAATGCCTTTGATCGGCGATGTTATGGACGGAATGCCCGCCGCAGCGGGGGGCATTAAACCTAAAGATAAAATAGTTAAAATTAACGGCGAAGATATTTACACATGGGCCGAAATGTTAGTTTTTATTTCGCAGAATCCAGGCAAAGAGCTTGCGGTAACGGTATCGCGCGGCGAAAATAACGAACTGGTCGAAACGAAAATTACGCCCCGCTTAGACAGCGTTTCGGGCGAAGGACGCATAGGCGTCGCGATGAAAAGCTCGGTAGGCGAAAGATTAACGATAATTGAAGGCGCGAAAGCTTCTTTCAACCAGGTCGTGATGATTACGATCGAAATGGTCAAGGGGATTAAAAAATTAGTGATGGGCGCTATTTCAATGGATAATATACAGGGCCCGGTCGGCATAGCTAAAACAGTTAAAGACCAGGCGGCCGAGGGTTTCTTCAGCCTGCTGAATATAACGGCGCTTATATCGATTAATATAGGCCTTCTCAATCTATTTCCGATACCCGGCCTTGACGGCGGAAGAATAATTTTCACCTTTATCGAAACTATCAGGCGCAGAAGATTATCGACTGCTATCGAAGAAAAAATACACGCATTCGGGATAGTGCTGTTGATACTGCTGGCTATACTTGTGACTTATAAGGATATTATGCGCCTGATATGGAGTTAAGCGTATAATATAATATGTCGCTGAATAAAATAATTGTTTGCATATTTGTTTTGTATTGATTTAATATATAAATTTTAAATTTTAAAATATTACGGAGGGAATACGGTGCGTTTTTCACAATCATTTATCAGGACTTCTAAGGAAGAGCCCGCGGACGCCGAGATAATAAGCCATAAACTGCTTATGCGCGCGGGATTGGTCAGAAAGTTGGCGTCGGGCATTTATATTATAATGCCGCTGGCTAATTTAGTAATTAAAAAGATCGAAAATATTATAAGAAGCGAAATGAATTCCGCCGGCGCGCAGGAAGTGATCATGCCCTGTATTCTTCCCGCTAATTTATGGAAAGAAACCGGCCGCTGGGAAGTTTACGGCTCCGAAATGCTTAAAATTAAAGACCGCGCGGAACGCGAATACTGTTTCGGCCCGACTCACGAAGAAGTAATAACCGATTTAGTACGCCATGACGTTCGTTCTTACAAGCAGCTGCCGGTAACGCTTTATCAGATACAAACTAAATTCCGTGACGAAATACGCCCGCGCTTCGGTCTTATGCGCGCCCGCGAATTCACGATGAAAGACGCTTATTCATTCGACACCAGTGCCGAAGGTTTAGATATCAACTATAAAAAAATGCACGCCGCATACTGCAATATATTCGAGCGCTGCGGAGTTAAATATACGGTCGTTGACGCCGACACGGGCGCAATCGGAGGATCTTCATCCCACGAATTCATGGTAATAGCGCCTTCAGGCGAGGACGCCATTGTTTACTGCGATTCATGCAGATACTCTGCTAACGTCGAAAAAGCCTCGACGCAGTTGGATAAAATAATAGGCCCTGAAATACCGGCCGGCTGCGGCTGCCAGAGCCCTGCCTCTAAGGCTGAAAAAATACACACTCCGGGCGCTTCTACCATAGAAGATCTCGCTAAATTTTTAGGCGTAGATAAAAAGAAGCTATGCAAAATTTTATTTTTTACTAACGGCAAGGCCGAAAAAGACGGCCGTGAAGACGTTGTAGCGCTTATTTCAGGCGAATTCGAACTCAACGAAATCAAACTTAAAAACCATTTAAAATTTATAAATCTCGAAATGATCCCATCCGAAGAAGTGCAGAAACGCACGGGAGCATATCCCGGTTTCGGCGGCCCTATCGGTATTAATCCGAATGTAAAGATAATCGCCGATAATTCGATTAAACATCTGTCGGATTTCGTAACTGGCGCGAACGAAAAAGATTATCACCTTAAAGGCGTTAATTTATCAGATTTTTCGATAAATTCTTTCGCGGACTTAGTTATGGTAGACGCCGGACATCCATGCCCGCAATGCGGCGCTAAACTCGAAAAAGCACGCGGTATAGAGGTCGGCCACATTTTCAAACTCGGCACCAAATATTCCGAATCGCTCGGCGCAAAATATATCGACGAAGCCGGGCAGGAACAGCCGGTTATAATGGGTTGTTACGGCATAGGCGTAGGGCGCACCATGCAGGCCGCCGTCGAACAGAATAACGACGCCGACGGGATCTGCTGGCCGATGCCGATCGCGCCTTATCACGTAATTCTTATATTGCTTAATTCGAGCGACGAAACGCAAAAGAAGTGCGCCGAAGAGCTTTATGAAAAAATGAAGGCTGAAAATATCGAAGTAATATATGACGACCGCGCCGAAAAGCCCGGGTTTAAATTCAAGGACGCCGACCTTCTCGGAATTCCCATAAGAGTCGCCGTGGGGCGCTACGCCGCCGAGGGTAAAGTGGAGTTCAAAAGAAGAAATTCAAAAGAATTGAAGGTCGTCGAAACCGGCGAGGTAATATCGTTAATTAAAAGCGAAATATCTAAGGAAATTAAAGGCCTTAAATAATTCATTGAAATAAAGGGGTGTGTTATGCAAAATAACGGCGGTTTAAAAAAATACGCTGTAATTTATAACGCCCGCGCGCGTAACGCGAAAAAACTTCCGCTGGATGCCGTGGTCAGAATTCTTGACGAAAACGGCGTCCACCCCTTAATATATCAAACTCAGGCGCGCGGCGACGGGATCAGCTTAGTTAAAAATGCTATAGAAGACGGAGCCGAGCGCATTTACGCCGCCGGCGGCGACGGAACGCTCAACGAAGTTATAAGCGGACTTATGGCGGCCCGCGAATGTGATGCCGGCCCCTGCAACAGCACGGCGGGCGGGGCCGCCGCTTCTCTTTTTCTTCCGGAAGTATGTCCCATCCCGCTCGGCACGGTCAATGTTTTTGCGAAAGAAAGCGGATTTTCTGATGACGCTCAAAAAGCCCTGCAGTCTTCTTTTACGGCAAAATCCGCCCCCATGGATATCGGGGCCTGCAACGGGCGTTATTTTATAATGATGGCAAGCGTCGGATTCGACGCTTTCGTTATAAACGATATCGAAAAAATGATAGCCGATGAATCTAAAGTAAAAAAAATCTGCGGGCCATTCGCCTATCTTTTAGTGGGGCTCAAATCGATTTTAAATTATGAATTTCCAAAATTAAAAATAAGTGCGCGATCGGTTTTTGGCGTAAAAGAATTCTACGCTGATTTCGCAGTAGTTTCAAATACTAAATATTACGGCGGCCGCTATATACTTAGTGAAAACGCCGATCCGCGCGATGGTTTTTTAGATTTATTCATGCTCAACTCAAAAGATATAAACGATTATTTTAAATTTTTCTTTCAGGTCGTCACCAGGCGCTATAATTTCAGAGGTCTTAAAATCAGCCGTTATCCAATCAAGCAATGCCTTATCGAGCGGGCTGACGGCCCTTTTACCGGCGGGGTTTATTCGCAGATCGACGGCGAAATTCATGACGAGCCGCCGCTCGATATTAAAATATATGAAAAAGCCCTGAAATTAGTAACTTTAAATTAAGCCGGCCTATTTCTTGCGAAATTAATAAAATAATGAAAATAAGTATTTATATTTTTTGCATTTTAGGTTAAAATAAACTATAATTAGATTAAGGAAGAAAAATGGAAGATAGATTGAATTTCGACCCTAACTCCGATAAAAATGGCCATCAAAATCGCTGTCATCACGAGCATCATCACGAACATGAAAAGGCCGCCCGGAAAATAGGCACGATCAAGCTCGCAATCTGCATAGTAAGCGATTCGCGCACCATCGATACCGACGAAACCGGAAAGTGGCTCAAAGAAAATATTAAAGCCTCAGACAGCTTTGAAGCGGCGGAATATAATTTAATTAAAAACGATGCGCAAGCCATAAAAAAAGTCGTAGGCGATTTTATTGACGGCGGATCGCACGCAATTATCATATCCGGCGGTACGGGGCTGTCGTCAAAAGATATAACTATCGAAACGATCACTCCGCTATTAAATAAAATTCTTAACGGCTTCGGCGAAATTTTCCGGTTATTGAGCTATGAAGAAATAGGCGTAAGGGCCATTATGAGCAGGGCCGTCTGCGGAACCGCCGGAAATAAGATTATAATATCACTTCCCGGCTCGAAGAACGCCGTTAAACTCGCTTATGAAAAAATTATTAAACCCCAGATGCATCATTTAATTTATGAGGCTACGAGGTAAAAATGGATAGTAAATATTTTGAGGGCTTGAGCCTTGATATAGCTCCCGAATCAATAGATTACCAGGTCGAAACGGCAGTCAATCTTCTTGAAGATTTGAAAGCCGCTTCAATCGAGGTGCGCGGCCGCGCGGTAAAAAAAATAAAGCAGATCGCATATAACGTAAAAAAACTTCTTGACAGGCATGTGGTTAAATCTCTTCTTGAAGCCTTTATGGCCAATCATGAAGCCGAATTCCGAATAGACGTTATGCTCGCGGTCGCTTTTATCGGTGACGCTTCTGCCCTTCCTTTTTTGCGTAAAGTTCTAAGCGAATTCCCGGATTACGATTTAAAAAAAGCAGGCGCCTTCGCGCTCGGAGAAATGCGCTTTACCGGCTCGGCGGCTTCGCTCATAGAGGCTCTGCAATTCGATGATGAAGAACTGCAGCTTATAATTTTAAACGCGCTTTCTAAAATAAACGATCCGGCGAGCGCGCCTGCGGTAATCGAGGCCAGCAAAAATTCGTCGTTAAAAGTTAAATTTGCGGCCTGCGGTTTTTTATGTAAATTAGGGGTAACTCAGGGTTTCGAATTTATAAAACGCGGTCTGGCGCATAATTCTGACGCCGTAAAAAAAGAGGCGCTTATTATCGCGCGCGATTATCCGCACGAAATGTTTCTTGGACAGCTTCATGAAATTTTAAATGAGAGCCATTCCGAAGAAGTGCTCGTAGCCTGTATAGAAGCGCTTTCTAAAATAAACGATCTTTCGGTTATCGACGATATAACCAAACATATAACTAACAGCGAATACGCCAGCGTTCGCGCCGCGGCTGTAAAAGCGCTCGGCGAGCTCGGCGAGTTGTGTAAACTGCTTGTCGGCGATATAACGCCTTACGTTAAAATATTGACCGGGCGGCTTAAAGACGATAGCGAGCAGGTGGTTATAAACGCGGCGCTCGCTCTCGGTGAGCTTAAAACTCCCGAAGTTATATCCGATCTTCTCGAAATAATCGACAGTCCTTCAGAAACGGTCAAGACTGCGGTTATTACGGCCGCAAGATCCTTAGCGTTCTGGCTTTCGGACATCGACGGCAAAAACCGCCTGACCTATGCCCTTATGTCTTTAGTAAAAGATCCTTCCGCTGCGATACGCGCCATGGTTATCGAAACTCTCGGCTATCTCGAAAACAGTGAGGCGGTCGAGGTATTGCTCGAAGCTCTGGGCGACGAATCTGAACAGGTAAAAGAAAACGCGGCGGCCGCTCTCGGCAATTTTAACACGCCGGCCGTGCTCGCCGCCCTCATAGACTTATTAAATAACGAAAATGTCGTGATTCGCTGGAACGCCGTTACGGCACTTAACCGCCTTGGCGATAAAAGCTGCTTAGGTCCTATCAGCCGGATGCTTCAGGACAGCGACGAATCGGTAAGACTTGCCGCTAAGGCTTTTATCGATTCTTTCCCGGTGGAGCAGCCTCAACAGCCTGAATAAAATCCGAAAAAACATAATAAAATTATAAATTAAAAATTGAAATTGGAGTTTTCAAAAACCTGAGAATTAGAAACGCAGCGTTTGAAGTTTTCCAATTCAGCGAAAATTTCAACGATCACTTCCTGAGCGCCGGCGACGGTATCGTTTTTACCTATATTTTCAAGATTTAAAAACAGCGCGCTCAATTTTTCCGCGCTGACGTTTAAAGAAGAGCCTTTTAAGCGGTGGGCGTTCTTGCGAAGCGATATAAAATCTTTGGTTTCGATAGCATTGATCAGCTCGATCATAAATGAATTTACGTCGTCGAAAAAAATACGCATAATTTCGGCTGCAAGGTCTTTTTTATTTAACACATGCTTCAAAAATTTGTCGGCGTCAAAAGTTTTCAAATCATCCATGGCGGCTTCATTCCTCTTATTAATAAACCTGTTACGGTTTTATTCGTCGATTATAAAAATTTTACCAGGATTCAATATGAGATTCGGGTCGAGCGCTTTTTTAACCGCCTTCATCATATCAAGTTCTGTTTTACTACAAAACTCACTCATCAGAGCGGTTCTTTTATATCCTATTCCATGCTCGCCGGATAATTTGCCTCCCATTGAATATACTTTAGCGTAAAGTTCCCGCTGAAAAGCGTTAAGTTTTTGATGCCATTCGCCTTCAGCGAGCGCTCCTTTTAAAATATGAGCGTGAACGTTTCCGTCGGCTGCATGTCCGGCGCAGTGAACGGTTAAACCATAACCGGCGGAAAGCTCGCTGATATATTTAACAGCATCCGCGATAGCCGCAGGCGGAACGACAAGGTCTTCTGCCGAAAAAACGGGGCTTTCGGCCCTGTCGGCCTCGGCGAAAGCGTTGCGGGCCTTCCATATGCGCGCGGGGTCGGCGACAAGAGTTTCGAGCGAGCCGTTTTTAGAACAAAGCTCGTCTATTTTAACCGAATCTTCTTCGAGATTTTCAATATTAGCTCCTTCTAATTTAACTATTATATAATGGCCGTTATCGCTGTGAGGAAGTTTTTCTTTAATAAATTTTTCACAATTTTTGATGACGGTGTTATCCATAAATTCAACGCAGGTCGGATTAACTCCAAGTTTAATTATACGCGGGACAATTTCGACCGCTTTTTTAAAATCGTTGAAAATTATTAATAAATCTATCGATTCGGCCGGCAGCGGCATCAATTTAAGGCATACTTCGGTAATTACGGCAAGCGTTCCCTCCGAGCCGATAATGAGGTTGAGAAGACTGTAGCCGGTGGAATCTTTCATGCACCTGCCGCCGAGAGTGAGAATATCGCCGGCAGCGGTGACTATTTTAAGGCCGTAGATCTGGCGGCGCGTCGTTCCGTATTTGACGGCTTTATTGCCGCCCGCATTGGTGGCTGCGTTGCCGCCTATAAACGAACTTTCGCCGCTGCAAGGATCGCCGGCGTAGAGCATTCCATTTTCACGCGCGGCGCGCTGTATTTCGGCGGTGCGCACGCCGGCTTCCGCCGTCATAAACATATTTTGGGAATCGATTTCTAATATTTTATCCATTTTTTCAAGCGATAATACTATGCCGCCGTATATGGCCACCGACGCCGAAGTGAGGCCCGTGCCGGCGCCGCGTGGTATTAAAGGTATATTTTCGCGATTGGCTAATTTTAGTATCTGCGATACTTCTTCGGCGCTCTTAGCGTAAACTACGGCTTCCGGATATTTCATGCATGAGGGTTCCATCAGCTCGTCGTGCGAGTACGCCTCGAGCCGCCCGGCTTCCGTTATAACGCTTCCGGCGCCGGCGATGGACTTTAATTCATTTAATATATTTTCGTTTATTTTATTGTATTTTTTCATTATTACCGTTACAACTACACAATCTTTTATTTCATGGCGTTTTCAATCGATTTTAATATGACCTTCGATGTGCCCGTCGCGCCGCTTATACATTCGACCTTAAGCGATTGGGCCGCGATAACGCCGTTAATGACTTTTTCGGCTTTTTTTGCCAGATCGTTCGAGGCATTTTCAACGATCTCGATACTTTCGATTTTATGGTTTTTGACCGTAACCTTTACTTTACAATATATATCAGCGAGTCTGAATTCTCCTTCGCGGACGGCCTCCGATATTTTCGCCAGATCGATTTCGCCTATGGGCATATTGCATACGTACTCGTAGGCATGAAGCCGCGGCTTGATCTCAAAAATATAAACTCCGGCGGCGCACAAAAATATAAGTAAAAATATCGCTGCTTTATTAAACATGATTTTTGTCCGATAATACTTTCGGTTAAAATTAATCGGCGGCGTATAACAAAATAAGCTGGCCCGGCCTTAAATTATATTCAAAATTTTTATTGACCGAAGGCATGGCGTACATGGGAGATATATCGATTACTTCGCCGGCGGAGCCGATAGCTGAATTTATATCGCCGAAGCCGACGAATTGATGGTGCTTGATATCTTTATTAACTATGCATAAAATATGTTCGCAGCCGTCGAATGAAACTTTGCGGAAGCAAAAAACATTCATCCAGTTGGGTTGATCGACTACCTGAAGTTCGCATTCCTCGTTTAATATTTTATATCGGCTCTTTACGTCGTTGATTTTTTTGAAAAAATCGCTCAAATCGGTTCCGGTGTTTTCCCAGTCTTCGGGCATGGTCGAAACGACGCTCATTTCTTTTTTAAAGCCGAATTCGAGGCCGGAGGGAACCATAAGGCCGCTCGCAAAAAATGAAACGAACTGGCAGCGCTGGCAAATGGCGTCCATATTGCCGTTAAGCTCGGTAAAAAGCCTGGGCGTATCGTGCGATTCGGCGAAGCCGATCGAAGGGACCCCGCGTACTTTTTCGAAAGAATCTTTATACTGTTTTATGAGCCAGGGTTCGTTATAATCCCAGTATTTCGAGCTGTTAAAAGTATAATCGAAGCCCGATTCGGCCAGAATTATCGCATCTTCTATAGTGCAGCCGAGACTTTCGGCGATAAATAAGGTGTGCGGATGTTTAGCTTTTGCGCGGCCAGTCAAAAATTTCCAGAGTTTCGAAGGCACCTGATAAGCCGCGTCACAGCGGAATCCGTCGAAACCGAGATCGAGATAATGAATGACGAGCTTGCTCCAGAATTCGTAGAGGTTATCGATATCTTTAGAAGCGGCGTTGTCTATTTCGGCCAGATCGCCCCACAAAACCATCTTTCCATCGTGCATCGCGCCGGGGTTTTTAACCTTTCCGGCATCGTCTTTAAGATACCAGTCGGGATGCTGCTTGACTAATGGCGAATCGATGGCCGTATGGTTGATGACAAGATCCATTATCACTTTAAGCTTATGCTCGTGCGCCTTGTCTATAAACAGTTTAAGCTGCTTTTCAGGCGTAAGTTTCGATTTCGCGTCGATGAAAAGATCGTTAAAACGATAATAATCGGAGGGGCTGTAAAGCGAACCGGAAAAGCCTGGATAATGAAACGGATTTATATAGACCGAATTAAAATTCATTGCGGCGATTCGTGGAATATGTTCGAGCCATTTACTCATATCGCCAACAAGACGCGGAAATAAATTATAAAGCCTTAGTTTTTCATCACTTAGCTTTGAATTCATAATTTTCATTTTTCCTCCGTTTATTTATGATAAAATAATTACACGCAAAAATCGAATGAATCGGGTAAACCGACAAATTGAACCGGTCTATATTAAACTATATTAAGCTGTATTATGCTATATTATACTTGTAATTTAATATAAATTCAACAAATTTGATGAATTCGGTAAAAATTTATCCGGGGATTTTTTAATAACTGGTCGTCCGGTCTATTATGCCTTTAGAACGCGCAAGCAGGCTCATAAAATGAAAAAATATAACTGAAAAAATGCATAAAAGTGCCGTGGAAAAACCGAGCCTGTAAATCAGATCGGTCGTTGAAACTCCGTGCCACACGCTATCTATAGTCGCCGGTGTATTTAAAATAAGGCGGCGCGATATTTCGAGCCAGCCGGAGATCGGAATTGCCGTCGAAATACCCTGCAGCCAGAGCGGAAGCGAGCTTATCGGAAAAATGACGCCGCATGAGATAAAGAAAATGCCCGAGATGCTTTCCGACATCATATTGCCGTGCCTGGCCATCACAAGCGTAAGCGCGCACATTATTATGCCCATGAAAAAAATCGATATAAGTCCTAAAACAAATGAAAAGGCAAAAGCTGGAAATGCCGCCGCCGTCATATCGAATTTAAGCGGCAGGAAGAGCGTTCCGGCGATAATTGAAACTATGCAGGAAACCGTGGCCACTATAAAACGGGCGAAACCGCGCCCTATGAAGTATAAATACCAGTTAACCGGCGATATGTAAATATATTTGATGACCTCATAATGCTCGCGGTCTTCGAAAATGACCTGGCTGATGCCGAAGAGCACATTGTAAACATAGAGGTAAATGACGTTGCCGATAAAGAAAAAATTAAAAAACTCAGGCGAGGCGCCCGGGCCAAGAGCGAAGCGGAACATGAAAATAATTATGAAAAGCTGCGCCAGCGGCCTTATTATAGTTATTATCGCGAATATAAGCGGGTCGGCCCAGTTAGATTCGAGCTGCCAGCCGAGCCATGCAGAGCTTTTAATTATTTTATAAAGCCTTTTTAGCGTCGCGGTTACTGCCATCTAAGCGTCAGCCTCCCTTCGCGGCGTCCTAAATATTCGAGTTTATTCAATAGATATTTTGCGCCCGCCAGATAAATTATGGTAAGAGCTATCAGAATGGTTATTTCGACACCGACTGGAAGAAACGCCGTGGCGGGGCCGAGTTTAAAAGCCAGCTGGCGCATGGCGTCGAGGCCGAGAGTTATCGGTATTAACGAAGCGATCGCGCCTAAGGGATAGCCGAGAGTCTTTACAGGAAAGTAAAATCCGCTCAGAAAAAAAACGGGTTCCATAAAAACCGTGAGTATATTCCAGGCGTCGCGGCCGTAAAGCAGAAAGAAAGACGCCATCATCATTCCGAGGCTGAAAACCGCGGCTATGGTGAGCATAAAAGTCACAAAAAGCCACCAGTAAGAAGCTATATGCAGCGTAATACCGAAAATCAACTTGCCGATCATAAAAGTAATGATCACGCGAAAAAAAGTCGAAAAACCCGAGCCTATGGCCATGCCTATTAGAACGGCCATGGTAGGCATCGGGCAGAGCATATAAAGCGTGAGGTTCCCCGATTCCCTCTCCCAGAAGAACTGAGCGGCCATTCCCCACAACACGTTCATCCAGATGGCGGTCATCGCCCCGCCGAGTATGACGAAACCGAGATAATCGGAAGGCGCGTTCATCGATTTATAGACGAAAGCGAACGCGCAGATTGGAAGCAGAGGGAAGAAAAGCTCGAATATGAGCCATGACGGCTCGCGGTTGACTCCTATTATGCGCACGTAGGCGCGCGCCCATATACCCCTTAAATTTTTAATCAGTTCATCGGCGCTCATTGGTGCCTGCCTCTCCGCCGTTGAGTCTTCTGCCGACGAGTTTGATAAAAGCGTCTTCGAGGCTGAATTCCTTTTTGTGAATATTTATTATGGAAAGGCCTTCCGAACTTAATTTTTCGATAATTTTAGATAAGGCTGCGCCGGCTTCGAGATTAAATATCATTTCGATTGTTGCGTCTTCGTCCGAAACCGAATGTGCGAATGAGGCCACGCCCGGAACGGCCCGAAGAGAGTTTGCGTTAAATTCTTTATAGCCGACGCTTATATTATATGATGCGCCGCCGGCCTCCTGCTTTTTAAGATTAGCCGGTGTGTCAACCGCAAGTATTTTACCGCTGTCTATTATAGCTAATTTCTGGCACATCTCGTCGGCTTCCTTCATATAGTGCGTAGTTAATATCACCGTTTTAGCTTCGCCGGCGTTTTTAACCCAGTCCATAACGAATTTACGGGTTTCACGGGCGGCGTTCACGTCGAGTCCGAGCGTCGGTTCGTCTAAAAATAAAATTTTAGGTTCGGTGACGAAACCTCTTATAAAATTCATTTTTTGCCGCATGCCGGTGGAGAGTTTGTTGATTTTAACGTCGGCCTTATCGGTTAAATTCATTATTTCAAGAAGGGTTTTAATGCGTTCCATGGCGGTTTTAGTCGGTATGCCGTAAAATTGAGCGAACATCCAGAGGTTTTCGGCTACCGTGAGGATTCCGTAGCCGCAATTTTCTCCGCCGGAGACCATATTGATGATGGGCCTTATTTTATCGAATTGGTTATCCACATTGTAACCGTTTACGAAAGCTTCGCCTGAAGTGGGAAGAAGGAGCGTCGATAAAATTTTAATCAGCGTGGTCTTTCCCGCGCCGTTCGGGCCTAAAAGGCCGTATATCATGCCTTCCGGAATTTCTATATTCACATCGCCGAGCGCCTGGAAAAGCCCGCCGTTCTCTTTTTCGCCGCCTCCGGTGAAACTTCTTGAAAGCTCGTTTGTTTTAATGGCTATTGACATATATTTCCTTCCGTTTTAAAAAAGTTACCGTTTTTAGTCCCGCTTAAATCCGCCTATCACCTTTGTTTTAAACGAACTGGTCCCTCTGTATATAATACCGGCCGTCGGCGCCTGGCGCCGTTTTATTTTTTCCCAGTTGATTTTATCCATGCCGTAGCGGGCGATGAATTCGCCGCTTCCATCGATAGGCGCGTTGAGGTAATTGTTTTCAATGTAATATTCGGCCATGTCATCATCGCTGGTATATACGAAGTAAACCGCTTTTTTTTCAAGGCCGGCAAGCGAGTCGTTAAATTTTTTCAGGTCGGCGATCGAATTTTGCGGATTGGTTATATTGCGCATAACGGAGGTAAAATGATCGAAGGATAGTGAAAAAATAAAATAATCGCCGGCGATTGCAATACTGAGAAACTGTTTATCGGAGCCGGGAATGGGGGCGGAAAAATATTTGCGGCCCGTATATTCTTTTACTTCGAAGTTAGCCATAAGTTTTTGTTCGTTAAGTTTGGATATAAGCATATCGGCGGTTTTAGGGTTTTTAAGTTTAACGATGATAGTGGGGATATTGGTCCATAAATTAGAAACCTTATTTTTTTCCACTTTATTGATTATAACTAACTCGCCCGAAAGCATCGCGAATATATCTTCTTTTAATTTCATGCCGGTGGCGCCGAGAATGCCGGATTTAGCCATAAAATACTGCGCTCGTGCGCTGATAGGCAATTTTTCGCTTATAGCGTCGATGGTTTCAATGATCGCCATGAAGTTAATCGACGATATAACGAGGCTCGAAGCGTCTGCAGGGCATAGTTTGGCGATGTTAAGATAGTCGAGATCGGCCCCCGCGAATTTAACGATCGCGCTTTCGCCGCCGTAATTGAAACCGCCTTCTAATACTAAGCCGGTTTCGGTTATTTCGTGGCTGGCGGTCATATTTTTAAGCTGTCTGACCCCGAGAGTTTCAAGCGCGGCCGACAGTATTTCGAGCTCGGAAGCCTTTTTAGCGGCGCCGCCTTTGCCTGAATTAATATTTTTAGAGGCGCCATCGGTCGAGTTTTTCAAAGCGTCGATATTTTCATTTAACGATTTCAGGCCCTGGGAAATTATTACTTCCAGATTGATAAAAACTCCGGTCCGCGAAAGTTTCAGGCATTCGTTGAGATGGTCGTAAAACGCAGGCCTGGCTGATTTTGGCTGGCGCGAATAATCGGTTATTTTCTGCATATATTCCTTCGATGAGCAGAAAAACACGGTTCCGTCGAGGACCGCGACTGCGAAACGGCCCTGTATATATTCGCCGCCGGGCGTTTTAACGCGTTTTTTATCGTCGGCTGCGGCGGCGAAGGGGTTTTTAAACTTGAAATCAAAATAATAAGAAAAATCGCCGTGAGCCAGCTTTTCAACTTTGACTTCAGGCCCGGCTTTAATGAAATTATCTTCGATTATGGAGCGCAGTTTATTTAAATCGGCGGCTTTGAAAGCTGCGGCGAAACCTACGGGCACATCTTTAAAATTGCCGGCATCAAAAAAAATAACCGCCTCTTTTTTTATAAGGCCGCTAAGTTCCGCCAGAGGCATTTTTATTGCGCCTTCGATTTTTTCAAAAATCCGTTTTCCTTTTTCGGTCAGATATATTCCTCCGAATTCTTCAGAAATTATATAATCGTATATAGGAGACCATTTTGAATAATTACTAAAATCGTGTATATCGCTTATGTACAATACGGCGGCGGCGTCGGAGGTTATCGACTCGATTAATGAATTTTGCTGCGTTTGAGCGTGGGCGCGCGCCGGCGAATTGAATGAAAGCGCGTTTAAAAAAAATGCCGCCGATAAAAACAAGCTGATAAAAATCGTTATTAAGTAAAACCTGCTATATCTTTTTTTTGCCTTTAGCATAAACTTCTCCTTTATATTTTTAAAATGACGGCCTGCGCGGCGGTTTGTTGTACATATAACCCGAATTCGGGTTATCTTTATTGAACGAATAAGCTTCTACATTAGCCAGAAAGTCGTAAACGTAATTAAGCGGAATGCCGAAACCTATGCCGTCGGCTAAAAAATAAGCCATATTAATTACGCCTATCACTTCGCCGTTCATGTTAAAAAGCGGGCCGCCGGAGTTGCCGGCGTTGATAGGTGCTGTCGTCTGAATGTAAATCAGGCCGCTAACGTAGCGTTCGCTGTCGGCTATTATTCCCTGCGATATCGAACGCGTAAGGCCGTAAGGATTTCCTATGGCAAAAACCGTTTCTCCTTTTTTAGCGTGGGAAGTCGCCGCAAAATAACATTTGACGAAAGGTTTGCTCGATTTATCTTCTATTTTAAGAAGTGCGAGATCGTAAAACGGATTTAAAGCGATTATTTTAATATTGTCTAACTTAATCTGGTTGAATTCCTGCTTAGTTTTTTCGAAAATCGTTACGCTTATTTCCGTTTCGTTTTCGATCACATGGCAGTTAGTGAGTATGTGGCCTTCATCGGATATGATAAATCCTGAGCCTGAGCCCGA
>CAYTCW010000072.1:1359-5563 GCA_964436235.1 uncultured bacterium | reverse complement strand
GCCTGGAATAAATTATCTATTATGATATTTCCGTTTTTATTTTTTAAAATTTCACCCGATATTACATTTCCGTCTTTTAAAAAAACGGCCGAGCGCATCGGACCATTTGCGCTGCCGGGGGAATTGACGACGCCGTCCGGGTTGTCTGCGCAGCAAGCCGGCGCAGCTGGCAGAAACGCCGCGCATAAAAAGGATATCAAGAAGGCTAACCGGGCAAGATGCCGGCGGCCTGAAAAAAAAATCGATCTCATTTTATTTACCGCCTTTTTTATTTGCAGCCGCTGCGCCGGGTTTGGCGGGGCTGTCGGAATAATAAATAATCACTTTATTGTGTATGAGCATCGCGAGGTCGTTGTATGAATCGCCGTCGAAATCGGCGGAAATTATCATCTGCGGCTCTTTGGTATAAGAAGAGTACTGGTTGAATTGTTTCGTGTTGAAAATTTTAAATCTGAAAGAGTGTTTCAGAGTTTTATCGCTGAAATTGAATATATCAAGGTAATTTTGAGAGCCGCAGGTGAGTATCAGGTCGTTTTCGCCGTCGCCGTTGAGGTCTTTAGCTATTAAATTGTTGTATTTGCCGTTTTTGATATCTTCGTAATCGGAAGTGACGAATTTATCGAATGAAAGCGATGGTTTTTCGATTATAGCGTTTATTGACGAGCCGGTAATTAAAACAGGCCGGTTGTTTAAAAAATATAAGCCGGCGCCGCTTATTTTTTTATCGATACTGCTTATTTTACGCTCCCGAGATGCTGTGTCGTATTCAAAAAGGCGTTTTGAATCCGGGTCGTAGGCGTAAATAAAGCCGTTAGCCGAAGCGAGGCATCCGCAGGCAAAATCTGCGGCGCCGATATTGATCTGGTCTTTTTGTATGACGCGGTTAGTCTGCCGGTCTATCTCATATATTTTGACGATATTTTTATCGCCGTGAATAAGCTGCCATTTTTTTGTTTTATCTTGAAAGAAAAGGGCGGAGTTATTTTCTTTGATTGAGGCGGCCTGATTTTTATCTAAGAAATCGGTGTTTTTGAAAATACCTTCTTTGTCTTTAATAAAAACCTTAGCGCCGTCGTATTTGAAGTAAACTATAAAAGATGAGATGCCGTCTTCAGCGCCGCTTATTATTTTAAGGCCCGCCGCGGCGTCGAGGTTATAATCAACGCGCCCGAAGGTTTTTGCCGCGCCGCTAAGATCGCAGTCCGCGCTTTTGATCAAAATTTCGCCGCTTTCTTTTACGAGCATGGCTATTTTTTCCGAGCCGTCGGAGTTTTTATAAGGCGCCGCTAAAAATACGCTTCCGTATTCTAAGGCCGGCTCGGGAAATTCGTATTTTAAATTTTTTGAATTTAATTTAGCTTTTAAAATACGGTCGCTGGAAAACGCTATAATATTTACGGTATCCGCATCTACGGATTTAACGCTGAACGCCCCGGCGATGCGCGCGCTGAAGGCGAAATTTTTATAAGCCGTTATTTTATTGTCGCGGGAATAAAAGTAAATGCCGAGCCTGCCCTGCTCGGGATTAATGACGGCTATATCTGAAGCGCCGTCGGAATCAAAATCGTGGATGGATATAATATTTTTAGGGTTTTTGTCGTCTTTGTTAAAATAGGCGGCGCTTAATTTAATATTTTTATCTTTGAGCGATCCCGTCTTGCAGTTGATTTCGTAAGCGTGCACTCTGTTAGAGGTTTCAAGGACGCAGCCCATAAGTAATTTAGAATCGCCTCCGCCGTTATTTAATTTGATAAAATCCATTTCGTTGAAATTTAAAAGATCGTAGGCTTCTTCTTCTAAAAAACCGCCTCCGGCCGATCCGAATTTAACTCGTAGATTGGCGTTTCGTGACGGATAAGAATAAATTATATCGTTGAATCCGTCCGCATTTAAATCGAATACGCAAAATTGTGAGGGTTCGCTGCCGTATTCGGCGCCTATGGGGAAGTAATTAATATTTCTGGCGAAGTCGTTTAATGCGGTGTTAAGCGCCGCCGCGAAAAAATCAGGGCACATAATAAGTATATCTTCGAGGCCGTCGTTATCGATATCGCATCGTGACATCTGCGCTTTTGAATAATTCGATTCGTCGAGCTGAACTTTAAAATATTCATGAAATTGCATATTTTCGTCCTGTGCGTATAAAATGAGCCACCGCGGTTCGCAAAGTACGATGAGAGATTCGGTGGTCTGGCCTTTCAGCTTGATAAATTCGTAGTCATACACTTTTCTTTCGAGCGTGGAGTTAAATCTGCTAAATCTATCGTCGTATTTAACGGAGTTGAGTTCGGTTTCTTCGCTGGAAGAAGGTTTTGCTTCATCCTTGACGCGCGGCGAATTAATGAGCATGGCTATCTGCGACTTTTCCACGTCGAGAAAAGTTATATCTTCGAATCCGTCGCCGTTTATATCGCTTGTTTTAAGAGAGAGAGCGAGATTGGAGCCTTTATAAAATTCGACTTCGTAAAATCCGAAATTATTCGATTGCGGAGCCGCCGCGAGTGAAGCTGAAGAAAACGGGCAGGCCGTTGTGAATAAGATAAATGAAATTATAAAGATAGATGAGTTTTTTTTTGCATTAATTAAAAAAGCGGAATTTAACATTCAGGGCGGTAACCTTCCTTTAAGAAAATAGCCGTATGAAATATAAAGCGTCATACGGCTTTTTAAAGATAATATTTTCTGCGGCCTATTCTGCCGGTTTTTATTTTTTCAAATTTAATTTTACCGTTATTTTAGATTTAAGCGTCGAAGCTTCGACCGGTTTTTTAGACGATATTTTTTCGTCGAAAACCTTCACGTCCATGTTTATTGTATTATTGATAGCGGCAATTCTTCCGTTTTCATGATCGAAATACATCGTTCCTGCCGCGCTTGCCTTGAGGGAAGCCGAGTCGGTTTTTTCATCGGCTACGCTAAGTTTGGTTTCGATAACGGCGCAGTTTTTGCCGTCATATTCTTTGAAATCTTCCACTTTGCAATTTAAAACCGCGGTGAGTTCTTTAGTACTGCCGTCGTTGTTTTTGATCTTCAAAGGCGTTTCAACTTTCCAGGTATCGCCTTTTTTAACGGGTTTTTCGGGGAATGAAATTATTAAGTCTTGAAAATATTGAAGTTTAGACGGATCTGAAGAAGCTATTATTTTTCCGGCCTTAGTCAGCTTTAAATTTAATTTGGAACCGGCGGCCCGCGAATCAATTTTTTCGCCGTCAGAGACGGTTTTTTCGTCTATTATTTCTATGAGATAAGCGTCCGCGCCTTTTACCGGTAATTCGTCGCGGCCGGGGCCCATAGTAAATTCGGTAACTACATTTTGCCTGATTTTTTTTTCGAGGCCGTAAAGCGTGAAGAAGCTGTCTGAATCGACGGTTAAAATATAATTAACTCCGCCGCCTGAAGACGCCTTATATTCGAGCAGTACTCCGTTATCCTGCTGAGCGTAGGCAGGCGCGCTTACACAAATGAAAAATAAAGCCGCCAGCAAAAGTAAATATTTTGTTTTCATCTAAATTTCCCCTTTCGTATCCGCTATTGTTTATTTGATATGTTTATGTTCATGCCGGTTTAACTTTTTATATTTAGAAGCCATTATACCAATTATCAGGGTATATGTCAATGCAGTTATGCAAGTTAGAAGAAACAAAAAGACAAATATTTCTTGAGAATTAAGTTAAATTGATGTATAATGAATAAAATTTCATAATTAAAGAGGTACCATCCAATGAAAATAGGAATTATAGGTTTAAGCGGCGTCGGTAAAACTTCGCTGTTTAACGCGCTTACTAAAAGTTCGGCCAGCGTCGCGGGCGGCAGAAATTCAGCCCCGAATATAGCAACCATCAAAGTTCCTGACGAACGCATCGATAAATTATCGGAAGTATATAAGCCTAAAAAAACTTCATACGCTAACGTGGAGTTCGTAGATATAGCCGGAGTTATTCCGGGCGGCGCCGCCTCGGCTTCTTCAGCCGAAACCAATCTGCTTAATAATATTCGTCCGGTTGACGTAATCTGCCATGTTATAAGGGTATTCGACGAAGAATGCGAGCTTTTGACCGACCCGGTCAATATAGTCGGCGATATTAAAAAAATTAACGATGAACTGCTTTTATCCGATCTTGCCATGATCGAAAGCCGTATTTCAAGAATGAACCTTAAAAAGAAAACGCCGGCCGCCGAACTCGAAGAAAAATTGCTCGAAAAG
>CAYTCW010000072.1:0-1259 GCA_964436235.1 uncultured bacterium | reverse complement strand
AAAGCCTGGACTATTCTTAAAAACGACAACGCGCACGAAGCGGCGGGCAAAATCCACTCCGATATCCAGCGCGGCTTTATTAAGGCCGAAGTCGTTTCCTACGCGGATTTTTTAGAGCACGGCAGCGTTGAAAAAGCGAAATCGGCCGGCAAATACAGACTCGAACCCAAACACTACATTGTTATCGACGGCGATATTATAAATTTCAGGTTTAACGTGTAGCGATTAAAGCCGTAAGGCAAATTGCCGGCATAGATTTTATAAAAGCGAGGCGCAAAAGGTTAGTGAACCTTTTACACCTCGCTTGATTTTTTTAAATGATTATTGTTAAATAAATATTATCTGTATCGATGAAGAAACCCCTTTTTACTTATTACATTTTATCTCTTTGCTGTTTAAGCTCGCGTTTGATTTTTTCCTCGAGAACGCGCAGTTCGTTTGTAACTTCGCTGACTTTGAAGTGTATGGCTATATTTCGTTTATGCCCGCAGCGGTCTGCCGCAGTGATTTTCAAATAGCGGCTGCCTACGCTGTCGTCTTTTGAAACGGAGTGGAAAACATGTTCGAAAGTCGGCACTTCTTTAAGCATTATGGCGCCCGCCGCTAAAGGAATACTCGGGTCTTCGGGGCCGAGATACCATAATTTTCCTTCGGCCGCAGATGTGACCGGGCCGCTCTGTCCCTGGCGGAATTCCATATTGACCGCGCCGAGCTGAGGCTGGCTCGCAGTGTCTTTGAAATCAAAAGACAGCCGCGTTCGTTCGGGCTTGGGTATCATGGTCACTACGCCGTTATTAGCGATGCCTTCTATATTATCGTAAGCGTCAACCGTGAATATGTATTTTACGTCTTCAAAGACTACGGGGCAGTTTCCGTCTTTTAATCCGGCCGCGGCTCCAGCGCCGTAACCGGCCTGGTATTTGAAGAAATTATAAGGCGCGTCCTCTATTTGAAATTTTAAGTTTTGCGCTATGGGCATTTTTCTTGCAGCGGGGAATAAGGCCGTATTAGGAAAAACCAATGCGCCGGGTATCTGCATTCCGGCGGAAGCTACGCCGAGCAGGGAAGATGCAGCCTGCACGTTTCCGGCCGCCGTATCGACAGGAATTTTGCCCTTATATTCGCCGGCCGGTCCGCTGGCATCTATTATATTCGATGGATTGGTAAGATCATAATAAAAATCTTCGGTAAAGTAATCTTCGGTGGCTTCGAACTCGCCGACTAAATAAATGCCGGTTCGGTCAACTTTCCACATTTTA
>CAYTCW010000071.1:3439-22740 GCA_964436235.1 uncultured bacterium | reverse complement strand
AAAGTCGTAATCCCTTTTAAATCAGGTCTTTTCTTTGGATCCTGCTTCTCATTATACCATAATTAACTTTATATTTCAAGTGCGGTTTCGAACGATATTTCATAAATTACCTCTTTTTTATAATTATTTTTTTACCTTTTGAAATTGGCTGGCGGGACTGTAAAAAAATATCGAACAATTTGGCTATTTTACTGGATTTTTAAGGCATTAAATACCGTTCGATAATTATCGGATTTTAAAAACTCTTATAAAATCAGTAGTGAGTAATTAAAATACTTGCGCGGCAAACTTTTTAAAATATTTTTTTATTAATGAACACAAACTGCGTTTTTTAGTAAGTAAAAGCTGCTATTATTATTTATTATCTTCTTCAAACGGGATGATTTTTTCGTTAATATTTCTTCATAAATATTTTATCATTAAATTCACTAAAAATCAACTTTTTTTTAATTAAATTTAGCTGCCGTTAATGTGGATATCAATATTTTCACCGTCTTTAACCCGGACCTCGTATTTGTGATGGTGCGAGTTATATACATTTATTTTCTGGTGATTTGTATAAAATGTATTGTCGAAAATATAACGCGCGCTGCCGAATTCTTTTTTTTCGATATCGGGTGTTTTATATTCCGCATATTCTCCGTCAGAACCAGTTTCGATTATTTTTAATATCGATTGTAATTCGGTTAATTTAGCGTAACCATAAGTTTGTTCATCCGGCGCTAAAATAATTAAATAGTTTTTAGCGCGGCTTATGGCTACATTGAGTATATTGCGGTTATTTATGAAGGAACGCGGGCCAAGACGCTTCGGCATATTCATTACAGCGAATATAATATCGCATTCGTCGCCCTGGAAACCATGCACAGTGCCCGATAAAATAGATACTTTATCCGAAATCGGCCCTATTGAGCCGAATAATTTTTCGAGCGTCAGCGCCTGTGCTTTATATGGTGATATAATGCCTATAGTCCAGCGTTTTTCATTTAATTCTTCTATGTTAAAATCATCGATTATATTTTCGGCGCTATTCGATGTTTGACTTATATTTTTGCCTTTAACGGACGCATTTTCCGTTTTGCGGCCCCATGATTCGTCGATAGTTTTTGCCAGATGCTTTATAAATTCGAATAAAAATAATAATGAATATACCTGGTAGGAACTCGATTCGACCTGCTTCGGTTGATAAATATTTTGCGCGCCGTCAAATGGACATTTTAATACGCTCACACTCTTTAATTCGATTTTATTGAGCTTGATTAAATCTAAATTAACGTCCCGGGCATGTTCGAGCATTCCGTTATAAGCGTATTCACTGAATATCGACCCTATTTCTTGCGCGCTACGGTACTGTTTTTTTAACATGGTTACTTCGTGACCAGTTGGAAAAGAAGCCGGGTCAAATTCTTTGAGGCCGATCATCGAATAGATATTCTGTTCCGTTAACGAGTCGGCTCGCACTATTGGCTGTATCTGCATGGGATCGCCGGCTATTATTATTTTTTTAACGTCGCCGCCACGTTTTAATAAGACATAAACTATTGCCGGCAACATAACCATCGAGGCCTCGTCTATTATGATATAATCCCATTTGAAATCTTTAAGGGCGAAATCTTTAAACCGGTCGTATGAAAACCTTGCTATAGTGGTTACAACAACATCAGGCCAGGGATTGAAGATGTTGAATTCTTTGCCGCGGACGGCGCCGCACGCTTCTATGGCTTTGTCGCCGGTCGTGCCAAACCGCGTCAGCCAGCCAGGCGCTTTGCCGCCGCATTTATCGATAACGCGCGCGGTCAATACGTCAGCCGCTTTATTTGTAGGTGCAAGAGCTAAAAGTTTTAAAGGCCGCCGGCCGGCCTCGGCGACTTTTTTAATTATATCATCAGCTATGAATGTCGTTTTTCCGGTGCCCGGCGGACCGTATATGAAGTTTAAACCGCCAGGTATTATATCTTTTATATTGAGCGTTTTTTCGTAATTTAAATTAAGAAAACATTCGTATAAACTTTCTAAAATAAATAATAAATTTTTTATTTCAAGTTTGGCGTAAGCTATTTCAGCCGGATTGACGCCCGCGAATTGAGTGTGGTCGCTTAATTTTATTTTAACGGCGCTTTCACGGTTGCTCACTACCTCAATTTTTATCTTTTTTTCAACGCCGCCGCGTGAATATAATTTTAACTCGAGATCGCCCATGTCCTCTATGTTGTATGGGATATAGGGCGAGGCGTCCCTTAATATTATAAAACTGTCGCCGTGTTTTTCCACTTTATAAAAATAAATGGTTATTTCTTTGGCTTTCGAGTATTTTAAGTTTATATAATATTCGTGCTCTATAGATGATAAAAACCATTCATAACTATATTTTTCGAGCCCTGCTGTTTTTTGCTTTAATTCATTAATTAAAATTTCAAGCTCTTCTTCGTTCAAGCGGTCTTTTAATTTGGAGTTTAAACCGGCCAGATTATTTTCTTCGCCTGATAAGCCACCGCTTTCGCCGGATATATAATCTTCGCCGCGAATATTTTCCTCTGATAATCCGCCGGCTTCAATTCTGGACTTAACGTAATTTTCGATGGCGTACTCATCTATATTTTCGGCGAATAATTTTTGGGCCATTATATACGCCTTCTTTTCTTCATTAGTTAACATGCTCATTAATATGTCGATCGGTTCGCTCTTAAAATCAAGAACGCCTATTAACTTAGTCACTTTTTCGTTTTTTAAGTTTATTTTGTAATCATGAGCCAAATTCATTACGCTTACTTCAGCTGGCGAACATAAAACGCCGGTTTTGTCAAAAAGCCATTTTCTTTTTCTAAGGGTTTTTATAAAGCCGGCTTCTATATTTATTTTATTGAAAAATCCTCTCGTTTTCTCGATCGATTTCCATTCATATGCCGATTTATTATAATACTCGCCAAGTTCACATAGTAAACTCCATAATCCGGCGGATTTGTCTATATTAATATTATCTAATATTTCATCGAGCCATAGTATTTGATAGTCTTTTACTATCTCCGTGCCGGTTTTTTCAGCTTCAATCCGACTGCCTGTCTGTATTTCGCGAAGCCGTTCGCGTTCGCCGGCGCTTAAAACACTTTCGTTTATTTCGTTTTTCACCGAATAAAATTCCGCCGGTTTTATCGGAAACTCGCCTGCTCCAGCTTTTATTAATATTTGTTCGAACCTGTCTTTTTTTATTCCATGTTCTTCAAATATTTCATATACCCGTTCGTCAATATAATATAAATTTTTATTTTTGAAACAGCTTAAGTAATTGATTATATTTTCGTTATTCAAGTAGAGAGACGAAGGTTTTAAAAGTCTTTTTTCACCATTAGACGCGCCGCAGGCTAAAATAAATTCATGGTTTTTAATAAGTTCGATCAGTTCAGCCGAATCGTTTTCACGAGCTTTATAAAACGCTTCAGCGGTTTTGCGAAGATCGTTTTCATAAATATCGCCGTCGATATCTAAATAATCGGCAGGCATGGTATATGCGCGAATTGTGATATTTTTGACTTCGTCTATAAGCTCCGGCGTTTTAATTCCGAGTCTTTTTAAAAAGTCAGCGGCCTCAGGGTTTTCAATTATTTTACGGTGTATGAAGCGGTATTTATCTTCATATATACGGCTGTCAGGTGGTCTTAAAAAAATAAGAGGCGCGCCCTGGTCGTTAAACGCTATTAGATGCCGGCCGTCTTCATCTCTTATAAAAGCCGTTTTTTTAAGTAAAGATAACAGCGATTGTTTTTCGCGCATCGCGATACAGAATTTTACGAGCCAATCGTCGCTCTGACGGCTGAAAAATTCGGGTTTTGATTTTTTAAGAAGGTCTTCCCATCTAATTTCGTCCGCCCCGGCTTCGCTTAAAGCATATTTTCTTAACTCCTGATTTCGCTCGGCCGATATTTCACGATTCAACCAGTTTTTACGGTTGAATAACATTCTTAAATCGACCGATTCTAAAAAATCGATTAGTTCATGCTCACGGGCTATAAGAGAATCGGCGGACGTACCGAAGGCGTAGCCGGCATTTTCTAAAGGCCAGACGGGTTGCGTTCTTAAATATTCTTTGATTTCGTCAAATATGCTTTTATAAAAATCGCTAGAACTGCGTTTTGAATATGATAAAGGCAATATATTTAAAAAGTCGAGGTTTAATAATTTTTCGTCTTTAGCGAATGATACTAATTCTTTTAAATGCAGCGCTATATTTTCGGTGATTTTAATATTGTCGGGATCTCCGAAAGGCACATTATCTCTGGAAGGCGTGGTTTTAAACGGCGCATGAATAAGACAGCGCAGATAAGTGTCTTCGTTTGTCGGAAAAAATACCGTTAATTTAGACGGTTTATCTAAAGGCGATATAACAGGCAGGCCTTTTTCGTCGTATTTTAATTTTAATGCTATTTTGGTTTCGAGCGTCCTGCCGTTTATTTCAAAAGGCCTGGCTGTTAATAAGTAAGAATTGCTGACGCCGCCTGATAATTTAATTATAAAATAATTTTTTTTCGATTTGTTATAACTTTTAATAGATTTTTCGTAAATTTTATAATCGCCTTCGTAGTCTATTTTTATGCGCTTGATATTATTTAAAAATAAAAGCGTCTCTATTTCAAAAGCATCGAGCCGCGCGCGCGTTTTTTCGTATATTTCAGCCGCGCTTCTTAATTTATGCTTAAATTCAAGTATTATGCGCGTTTTTTTAAATGGTTTTTTACACAAATTTATTTGCGGCAGCACAAAATTATTTATAGTAATATCAAATACTCCCGATTGTATTACCGGCATGGAGGTTACCGCATAAACCGATTTAAAGCCTACTCCGAATTTACCTATAGCGTTTAAATCTTCTTTTTTTGTGCTGTTGCCGATGCTTGTTACGGAATTTATATCTTCGATGGTAAACTCCCGGCCGTTATGAATTATTTCAAGTCCGCTTTCGCTAAGGTAAAATTCAATATCATCCGCCCCGGCGTCTTCCGCGTTTTGTATGATCTCAAATATAAAATGCGAAGCGTCTTTGTAAAGGCCCGATAATATAGCGTCAAAATTAAAATTATTGCGTTTAGATGATTCTATCCATTCAAGCCGCGCCGCCTTTATTTCTTCGATTTTTTCAATAATTTTTCGGTTCAATCTAAATCAACCTTTCAATTTTTTATTAAGTTTTTTTAATTAAGTAATAAGTAACCGATTAAATATAATAAATGTTATATTTTTTTACTTTATTGGTTTATTAGAGTGTTAGGCAAATATCATACCATATAAAACGAAGGATCATCCATCACGGGCGGCTGGCCGAATGCTTTAATTTTTAATACCATGTCTTTCGGCAGTTCATAAATTCGGACGCTGTCTTCAGCCGGGTCGGTATTTTTTTCAAGCAATTCAGACATTTTATCGAATTTTTCTTTAGTCAGGTGTCCTTCAAAAACGCTTTTTTGAACGTGCCTGATATGGTTTTTAAGCACGTTGACTATCTTGCGCCGCCTTTTATCTGAAGGAGTGTCGTAACATACTATATAAAACATAATTTCCTTTAATCAATTAAAAAATTAAATTTAATTAATCTCAATTAGGTTTTTGTTATTGCTTGTTTTTTCATGATTTTTGCTTTTTATCTTATTTTTAAGCATTATCTTATTAAATATGGTTCATAGTTCGCTTTTTCGTCAAGCACGGCTTTTCTATAAAGCATCGCCTGTCGTTTGAATAAACCCCTGTAAGAATAATCATGTTCGTCTTTTACTCTTATTTCCGAAGCGAATCTCCGTTCGAGCGCTTTGATGAATTTAGCCCGTCCTTCGTCCGTTAGAAAAATTCCTTCACAGCCTTCTATCGCATAAAAATCCGCTCCTGTTATTTCAAGAGTATTTACCATGCTTAATATTACCGAATCGACGACTACCGGACGGAATTCTTCCATTAAATCCAGAACTAAAGATTTGCGGCGGTCCTCGAATGCGTGAAGATTGCCTATATAAAAATCGAGGCCGGCCACACTGACGGCGGATTCCACATAAATTGAAAGCATAGTGTAGCCGAAACTCAGCATTGCGTTAACGGGATCTTTAGGCGGACGCTTAACGCGTTCCTTGAAGCCGAGGTCCTGTTTCAAAACGCACTTTAACCCCGAAAAATACGAGCGGGCGCCGATTCCTTCAAGCCCCATCAGCGCTTCTATGGTTTTGGCTTTCTCGACCGAATCTATCGATATTTTCATAGCTATAATTTCACGCGCCACATCGGCTTTTTTATCTCGGTTATAACGCATTAAAATTGTTCGCTGGTTTTTCAGTTTACCCGCTACGATGCTTTTAGCTATACCAAGCCTGAATTCGTTGTCGTACGAACGCTCATATTGTTTTCGCCTTAAGTTAACGAGTTTTTGATTATCGCGCGTCAGCCTGCCTTTGAATCGGCCGTCGCGGCTTACAAAAACCACGTCGATTTCGCGGTTGAAGGCTGAAAATATCATATCAGGCGTCAGATTAACCCGCCCGATAATAATAATCTGCTCAACCTTGAAAAAAGGTATTTCCTGAATAATTTTTTTATCGGTATTTCTAATCACTATTCTGTGGCTTGTCTTAGATATGGTCGCTCCCTGTTCGGCCACATATAGCGTGCGTTCTTCCTGCTGCATTTAAATACCCGTCACTTTTTTTCTTTTTTTATTATTTCGAATTCACCGCCGGCTTCATAAATTATTTCATACTTAGCGGTTTGACTTTCTATCTGGTTGAAGTTGCCGGCTTTAAAAAGCCTTGCCATCGAGTCTTTTATTTCGGCCATTAATTCTTCCTGTTTTTTTATTTCAGATTTTATCGATTCAAATTTGAACATCATTATATCCATGTCATCAGGTTTATAGCTGCTGGCTATGAGTTTCTGGTCCTGATAGCTGCGGTCGGCGGCGTTTTTAAGTTTTTCTTCGGAGTGCGGGAAAATATTTGCGTATATTAAAGGCGATGGGTAGGTTTTTGGCGGCAGTTCGAATATGCAGCGGCATCCGACGAGTTCCGCAAGGTCTTTCATAGATTTTCTTATTTTAGGGCAGCTTATGGGATTCGGCGGAACCGCTCTCAGGTCGCGGCCGACTTTTTCAGGGTCGTAATCCGCGCATTTTGAAAGGGTTTGATGGATAAATAACTGGCCGGCCTCGCCGAGCGGAGTTAATGAATATATAAGGACATGTTTTTCGATGTGATTTAATATATGCTGTTCGTTAGCTTTTCGGACGATGCTCCATAATATTTTGCAGCGTGATAGCATATTCTGGATCATTTCAGGTAATTTTTGAGGGTATGGCACCGATATGGCAAGCGTTTTAAATTCTTTTTCGGGCGCGAGCGTCGATTTCCCTTCGCCATCAGCGTTTTCACCGCCGGCGGCCCCCGCGTTTTTCGACTTTAAAACGCTGTAATCGCCGGAGTCAACGCCTTTGCTGCGAGCGTTTTTATTTATGTTATTACGGTTATCTTCGGCTATGCGCCCGAGAACCATGTCGATTTCGTCGCGAGTATGACGTTTAATATTTTTTAAATAGTCGAACTGGTCTCCGGCTACGTCGAAATTAGCTTCATCTACAAATACTCCGCGAGTGTTTGTTTTAAGATGAATGCCGAGCGGCAGTTTTATTAAATTGCCTATGCCGCCGTGTTTTACCTCGTCCTGCTTCGGGAATATTTCGAATAAAAATTCTAACGGCAGCACTCCGAGTTTATAAATAATATAATAACCTATTCTGCGGGCTATTTTACAGGATATGGGTTCTATAAAGAAGTACCAGACATGAAAACCTTTGTTACCTGAAAATTCGAATACAGGTTTCAATCCAAAAAATTCGGATATGGTTTTTATTTTACGAAGCGATTCTTTCATTTTACCAAGAAGCGCCTGCCTCCCTGTTTTTTCAAGTTTGTACTGGTAGGCTTTGCGTATGTCGAGATCGATTGCCATGTAATAGCATGAGTTATCGAGCGTTACGGTGTAGCTGCCAAGCGTTATATCGCCGTCGAAGTGCATTTTAACATGTTCCGGCCGCATTTTTTCATATACGGGATGATAACCGTATTCGCCGTTTTGAAGTTTAACCTGTTTGGCGAATACATTCTCCCGGCCGCTGAAAAGTTTGTAAAATTCATTAACGCCGTTTTCGTCATAATGAAATTGCGCATTTTTAAATTCATGGCCGCGTGATAATTTTAACAATTTTTGATGGCGTTCGTTTAATTCTTCGCCGCCTGCGCCCGCCGCTATCAGTTTTTCGGAAAATATTGCCGCTTCGCGGTAGGTCCCGTTCATTTCAAGTAAGTCTAAACAAATAAAGAGTTTTTCATCGGATAGCAGTGAAATTGAATTAATAAGCGCCATGGCAAGTTCCGCGCCTTTTTTTACCTCGCCTGAATCGTTGTAAAACTCTAAAAGCGCTTCCTTATATAAATTTTCCTCAGGTGCGCTCATAGTGAGCCATTTTAAAACAGTTTCAGCGTCAGCGCGGCGCTCTAACAAAAACAGAACTTTTGAATATAACAGATAAGCGTCGCGCAAACCGCCGTCGTAATTTTTAAGATCGATAGCTTCCGAAAGTTTTGCCAGCGCGTCTTCGTACTGCCCGTTGGCGCATTGCCAGCCGGCGTGTTCTATTAATTCGTTTATCATAACCGCCTCCAGCTTTATTTTTAAATATTAAACGACGAATCAGGTTTAATTTTTACTTAATTTCATAACGCTGTCTATGATAAGTTCGTTTATTGTTTTTAATATGGAATTTTCATTTGGTGCTATCCCAAGTTTATTGTAATTATCGTGTATTATCTCTATTATGTTTTTACCCGGATAATTTTTTTCGAGATTAGGATCTTTGAAATGCTCTTCCGATGAACTTCCAAACAGATGTACCGCTTCGTTTCTCTTATCTTTAATTACCATCAGCGGTTTAATAAAAGAAGATACAACCCTTGCTTTTTCTTTTAATACTTGCTTTTCAACTAAAAATTGAAGGAAAATATTAAAAACATAGTTACTCGGTTCTCCGTCGAGATATACTTTTTTTAATCTTGCATATTCTTGAAAACCTTCTGTGGCCAACATTCTGGCTTTAACATCATTGAAATATGGTTTTAATACAGGCGTATTAATGATTTGCATTATAATGTATTTGGATATATTTTCAATCATGCCGAATAAAAGATCGGAAAATTCATATAAGTTATTGTTATTCCAGGAAATATTCATTTTATCCAACCAGAATTTTAATAAAAGTTCATAAGATTTTATTAATTTATCGGCTTCATCTTTACTTAACTCTTTTTTATCTAATTTACTGACGCGCTGATAAAAAGCCATATTTTCCTGATGATCGTATAATTCGTTTACTTCAGGTATTATCTTGGTGTTAAGTTTAATCTTTGTGACGGGGTCTATTGGCGCTTTCAGACATACCTGCTCGATAAGCGCTTTAGCGTCTAAAAAATTAAGATCATAGATAAATTGATTGGCAAGAGTAAGGGTTTTTATATGTTCGGGCAGTCTTCCCCATTCTTCGATAATATTAAGAGCGGCGGCGTAGTCATAATTATTTATCATGGTACATACAAGGGACGCGTATTTTTTATTTATAACTTTACTTACCAGATCGAGCGTTGCCGCTCCGCTCTTTTCAGACACATATACGGCCTGGCCATTGTTTTCAAAATGATTGACCGCGTTTACAAGAAGCCCTGTATTAGCCTGCGGCGTTCCGCCGGTTATTGAAAAAAAGAAAAAGGCGTTTTTATAAATATCATCGGCTGAAATTGTGCCGCTAAAGAATTTATCGAAAAAATCCATCATTTCATCGTAGTTTGAAGGATTTCCATTGATAGTAATTATTTTTATCGAGTCGGATGTATATTTATAAGTTTCACAAATCTTTTTTTGAACGATTTCAGCGAAATGCGCGGTGTCTTTATTTCGATGTATTTCAGCTACCGTCGAAGGTTGATTGGTGCAAAATAGCCATATCTCATTTGGCAACGCCGCTGATTCCTTTATTTTATCGAACCCGGCGCTTATAATGGGTATGCTTATTTTTTCGCGTTTTGAAGCCCAGGCGTCAAGAAGTTCTTTGCCGATTATACGCGGCAGCTTGACCTCCGCGGCGCGCTGGCCGTTATAATAAACGTCGGAATTGCCTATATTGGCGATAAATATTATTTTCAATTTTATTCCTCGCTTTCAAGTTCGAGTAATACGAATCCGAGAGGGCTTTTACTGAACAGATTTTTAGAGTAACCCCAACCCATTCCCATTTTTCCCGGTTTAGGCTCGTCGTAATTGCGTATTTTTTTGATCGTAGTCGCGTCATAACCGCTGCTGAAGCCTATGCGTAATAAAAACTTGCCCTTATCAATTCCCGATGCATTGCTTTTAATCGCATTATAATTTTCAGCTATTTCAGAAGGTTTAAAAGGTGTTTCACGCGCCATGGAATCTTTATTGTCGAAAAGCCTTTTTCTTTCATCTTCTAAAACGCGCCGGGTGAATTTATCGCAGCAGTCAAGCAATACTAAAAGTTCATGCCCTAAATTAAATTTTTTAGAGTTAATGATAATTTCAAGGGTTTTATTTTTGAAATTAGCCAGTTCGAAATTTAATTCCATGCCGCTCTGGTTTTTTTGATTGCTTAATACGTCAAATATTTCTTTTTTTTCACTATACCTGTATTTTAAAAGTTTGCAGGCGAATATTTCACCGTTAGTCAAATTTACATCGGAAACCGATAGACCGCCGAACGGATCTTTTTCTATGGCAGGATAATTTTTATCGTTTAGAGCGTTTAATATATCGAATTCAGCGTAGCGGGCGTCAGGGCTTCCTCTTTTACTATACGCCTTTCTGCTTATCGCGGATAACCTGTTTGAATCGCACGCGTTGAATAAAGAATTTAATATTCCAGTTCTAATAGCGCCTTTAATTGAGCTGCCGGGAATATAAGGAATAAAACCATTCCGTGCGAATAAATTTAAGCCGCATTGATTGTTGAGCTTGTCTTGTTTGCCTGTATAATGTTCATAAAAATCTTTATGGGCGAAAGATTTATAATGAAAATGGTCTTTGTCTTTGGCATTTTCGGCAATCATTTGTCTCAGTTCGGTTATATTCTGGGGCAGATCAGATTTAGCGAGCGCGGTAAGTTTTATTTTATCAGTTTCGCTTAATGAGTGATAAATATTAGCGTGATTGAATACGCCAAGAATATAATCGAAAGGTTTTCTGGTTTCGTTATCCTTTAATTCTCTTTCGAATACTTTATAATCGAATATGCTTATTTTTTCGCCTGATCCTATATGAACAGGCGTTAAACAGTTGATTTTAAATTTATATTTTTTAAGATAATTCATAAACACCTCGCTCTTATTTTATTTTTTTGAATTATGATCATTTAGCTTTATAAAATATGGATAGGTCAAGCCGCATTGAACTACATCGATATTTAAATCGTTTTTTATGACGGGGGCCAGTCCGGTTATCATGCGGCCGTAAAATTCATTCGCCTGATCGTTTTGAGGCAATTTGAATACGGCCCCCGGTTTTATCAAAATTACTGGCGCTTTGAAAGGATTTTTATGGCCGAGAGCGGCCGAAATTTTCGGGTACTTGGTAAATACTTTGTAATCGCCGTCAGCAGGGTCTGAAGGGCGCGGAGAGTAATTAGATAGCGATATAAAAGCGTTTGAGCCATCAGGCTTAATATCGGCCGCCGGTATTTCTTTGATATCGAAATCAAAAGCGCCGCAGCCGGTTGAAGCATCCGCGCCAAATCCGGTTTTAGATATATAATCGAAAAGTTTTTTAATATCGTCTTCGCTGAAAAAATCGGATATTTTCATATATAAATCGAGCACGGCGCATTTATCGTAGAAGTCATAACCGCACGAAAATAACGTTCCTTTTTCAACGGTCATGCTTATACGGTTGATTGCGTTTCTCCATATATCTTTTTTTCTGGAAAACATTTTTTTTTCTTCAACAGCAGGACATTTATATACTTCAGACGAATCACAGCTGGCGGATGAATCTTTGTAATCTTTAAATAAAACGCATTTGTTAAATCCGGCACAGCCGGCTTTTTTTGCGCCGTCAAAATTATTAATCGGTCTCATTAATTTGGGGCAGATTTCACCTTTGAAAATTCCCCGGGTTAAAGTTAGAGAATTGATTCCTTGTTTGTAAAAGTTTAAAAGAGATTTGTGTATATAACTTTTATCTTTTAACGTTTTAAATACTACTTTTCTGTTTTTTAAAGGGACTTTTTCTTCATCGAATATAGTATTTATTTCATTTTTAGCGGAGTCGGATAAATCTACGCCAAGCACCGGATATGGCAAATAATCCTGCGGAAAGGCGTTTGAGCAAATAAATGGCGGCTTGCCGGTTTTTGAGGCGTTTAAAAAATCTGAAAGCCTGCCGTCGCCGTATAAATATTTAACAGCCCATGATAAATGCCCGAAAACTGTGTCAGACTGAAATTCCGTTAAGATAGGCGTTATTTTTTTTATTTTTATGATATAATTTTTATAACTCATTTAATCATCCTCTCGTTCGCTCGAGTAAGCTCTGAACGATTATTTTCTCTTTATTTATTTGCCATTAATTCTTTATAAAGGTCTTTGAGTTCGATTACTTCGGTTTTTCCTTTGTCATCGCTTAAATTTTCGACATCTACTGAATCAGGGGTGCTATCTATATTTAAAAATTGAATTTTACCGTAACCGCGTGAGCCGGAACCGCCGAGTGCGTCAAAACCCATCATATATAATCCCTGTAAGAGCCATTTAAACATTTTAGTGTCGCTTGCGCCGTTGTCTCCATCGCGCTCAAACACTTTGTAGATCATTTCAAATTCAAAGTTAGTACCTGCAGGCACTCTTTCGGTTTGACGGGGATTTTCGGCCCGCGATGTAAGCCTGTTTATTACATTTTCAAATTTTTCTTCGGCGTAATTCAATCCTTTATCTTTTAATTTTTTAAAGTCTTGTTTTGAACTATTGGATAATAAAGCATCTCTTACAATTAACCGTGTGGGGCCGCGATCGCCTGCGTCTTCTACTGAAGAACCGAATACCATACATATAGGGCAATTTTCTTTATTATTACATTGCTTGATCGACCCATCATTTTTAAAATGCCCTAATTCAAGTTCTAATAATGATCGCAATTTGCCTTTTAAGGAAGACCCCGGAATATAAGGCATTTCCGTTAAAGGATCGCGGATAATAGGGTTATCGATGCCGCCTATTTCCATTACGTCTTTGCTTGCCCCGATGTGAAGGCCAGTTAAACATTTAATTTTTCCGCTGATTTTTATGAATTTTTTAAATTGAATACTCATTATTTACCTCCAAAATTATTTTTTTATATAAAATTTTAAAAAATGACTATTTGGAATGGACTCACTTTATGTTTAGATTATTTCTATTATTAGTCATAACCAACTAATCTTTTAATTCGTTTTTTAAAAATCCATATACAGATTCAAAAAAAATCATAAAATCAGTAAAATTTTCGTAGTTATTAATTGATTTTATTGCTCTATAAATAAAATTTTTAAATTCATTACTAATTTTATTTGATGAATATGCTGCTTTTGATTTTATCATATAAATAAAAGCCTTATTTTTTTCAAAACTTTCATTTGAATCAATTTGGCGCTCGTAATTTTTAAATTCATTAAAAAATTTTCTTAATTGTGTTTTAGTTAATTTTCCATTTTTTAAAATATTTGCTGTTTTTTCAGCTTCATCGGTAACCATTTTATAATCATATATGTTATTTTTCCTGAAAATCCATTCTTCTATAGTAATTTTATCGGTTGTTGAAATATCTGGGTATTGTTTTGATGAATAATTTGCCATATATACTCCTCCTATTATAATAGTTATTTTATTATGATTTCCGGTTCGCGTAAATAGCTAAACTTAAGGCTATATTGAGTTTTTTCATTAAGGCTTCGCCGCCTTCTTGTTTGAATTTGCTTAGTTTATATAAAGGTTCGAGCCGGTCCGTTAATTCCCGGTTAGTTTGTTCACCGTCCTTTATTTCAATAATATTTCTCTGTATGTCGTAGTTCATCTTTGAATGGAATATTAATGATTCCACCACGCCTTCGTTTTTTGCCCTTAAATACATTTTATGATATTTTAACAGCCGGTATAAAAATGCCATAGTTACTTTAGAATCGTTATTTCTTAGCTCGCGGTTTAAATATTGGCCGAATTCGATTATATCATTTACGTCGATATGCTCGCTGTAAGCATTTTCATTGTTTTCAGAGGGCGCATCTTTTTCTTTTTCCCATTTTACGGGCGTGCCGAAAAGCGTTATTTTATCGCGACCGGCGTGTTTTGCTTTTTTGAGCATATCTTCGGCAAGGTCAGCCTGCACGGCTATTGCGTCGTTAGGTTTCATTAAATGAACGGCGGTAGATATTGAAATATCAGCGTTATCGCATACATAAGTTTTGAATTTTTCCCTTAATTTAACGGCGAATTCTATCGTGGTAAACCACGGCCCTATCAGGAATAAATCGTCGCCGCCGGCGTAAACCGTATAAATGAACGGATATTCATTTTTTATCATGGCCGGCAGAACGCCGGTGAAAAAATAATTAAGGCTTCTTGAAAGCGCTGCCACGCGCGATATGGTGTATGTTTCAAAACCGCCGCTGAATATAGCGCCAAGCCTGTCAACATCGGCTTTTAAGATGCCGGCCGCTTCAATTCCGCCCCGTTCCTCTCCGCTATCGGCGTATTCGTTTGCGAAACGCTTTTTGTCGTGAACGCTAAGGCATTGAAAGTATAACGGCCTTACTGCGCCGGATGCGTTTTTATGATATGCCGGCCTTTCATTTTTGCCGGCTTCGCAGCCGTTATTATTTTCGGAACAGTAATCGCAAAGCGCGCCGCAGGCGCTTTCACATCGAGGATCATCGCAAATTTCGCCCGCCATTTTTTCGGTTAAATGCGGTATATAAGTCGATACGTGTTTGACGAAATAACCGTGGTTTTTTGTTTCAGATGCGCTAATAGCGTTTAAATGATAAATAAATATTATATTTTTAAATTCGCCGCCGCTTAATTTATCTAAAAAATTAGATTTGACGAATGAAACGTCCATTCCAAAGAGGTTGAGATTGGTTTCGGCGCCGTTTGGCGGATGATTTTCGCCGCTGAACAATACCGCGTTTTTAGAAATTATAGCTTCGCCTATTTTAGCCGCTATATGGCAGATTTCACAGCGCATTTCGCCGTTATCCGTTTTATCTTCATTATCGCCGGTAACGGTATGTTTTTTAGGATGAACGCCGCACAATGAACATTCACCGCCATTTTGAGCATATAGAGCGTAGCGGTCGCTGAATATATTTTTTTCGCTCCATAAAATATCTTTATAGGCAACGTTTTTTTCTATATTTATATTTTCCTTGACGGATTCGTATATGTTTTTAAATTCATCGCCCTTGCCGGTAAATTTTTTGCCCGCGAACGAATCTGAACAGGCCGTAAAAAATGAAAGCTCACCCGCGAACATATCGAGCATATATCCAGTAATTTTCTTTTTTATTTCTTCGATTTTATTTGCGCATTCATCGGTCGCCGGTATTAAGAGCGTAAAATTACCGCCGGCGTTTAATATCCTGCAGGCGATAGGCAGATTTAATTCTTTTAATATGTATATGGAGGCCGCGTCGGCTAAAAGTCCCAGAAAGTATGAACGGCCGCGCAGCGTTTTTGCTAATTTTTTAGGATTGCGGCTTTTAATATTAAATATAAATTTTTGTATGCCCGATAAATCGCCATAAAAAAGTTTGAATTTAGGGGCGTTATCGTCGGTTACGCTTTTTTCTGAAAAATCGCCGGCGGCCGAGTGATATTGATATAAACAAGCCGCTATGGCTGAAGTCGTTGAAAGATGATCGAAAAGCGATACGTCGCCTTCAGTTAACGAAGCGTCGCATGGAACACCGTTCAGCGTATTTTCAAAGATCGAGTAAAGGGCATTGTAAAATAGATTGAATTTAGTTATGCCCTCTAATTTTTTTAATTCGGAACCGAATTCGTTGTATAAGTCTTCGTATCTGGTAGCTGAGGCTTTGTCAAGATCCGCCGTGAAAGAGTTTTCGGGCGATAATTTTTTTAGTTTAAGATATTTAGGCTTATTTTTACCAACCTGCCGGCTTTCTTTTTTACCGGAAATATTAATTTCGGAAAAGATTGACGCCAGACGATTATTCTTATAATTAGCTATATTTTTATCTTCGCCATCGTAACTTTCATTTCTTTCGCGCTCGGCGCTGGAGTAATTATCAGCCCGGCTTACAATATAAGCGAGCGCCCGCGTTTTTTCATCGCTGATTTCCTGCACCAGATAGTCCTTTCCTAATTGCGGGTTTTCATGATGACGCTTGCAGAAAGTTTTTAATAAATCATAATCGACCCATTCTTCATTACATAGTTTTTTGAATTTTTCAGTGTCGTCGCTTACAAATTGCTCCGAACAGTGCGGGTGTTTTTTGTGGATATCTTTAGCGCGGTTCATAAATTTGCCTATATCGTGGACAAGACCGCCGAGCACGACTGAATCGTACTCTTTCTGATTAAAATTACTCGACATTATTTATCACCTCTATATTATAATTTCCAAAGCCAAAACTCGTGTTTTTACCTATATGTATGGTTTCGCCTATTTTTAATAAGTTTTTCCAGGGTTCCGCTGATTTGAAGATTATATCGCCGATAATTCCGCCCATCTTCATTTTAGCGTTTTGCTTTATTGAGTATCTGTCGTATTCGAACCAGGTAATATCTTTTGTCAGCGCGTTTATATTTTTCGCTTTTTCAATGATTTTTTTGAAGTCGATATCTGTCTCGCGACCGCAATGGAAGTAGGCAATATTAGAAAATCGCCTTAATAAACTTTTAATGATAGTGCTGAATTCAATTTCACTTACAAGCCTTTCGTTTTCTTTTACCCGAAAAGCACTGTTAAATAATAATTTTATATTTTTATTAACTTCATTCTTATAATGGTTATAAGCGGTTTCGCAGTCCTTTAATGACGATGAAGTTTTGTCTTTATATTCGTTTTCTGAATTTATGCTTTCAGATATGATCCCGGTTAACGCAGTTTCTAAATCGAGCGTTTGTCGTTTGAATGAGCTCAAAAATGGTTCTTCAGCGGTGTATATTGTTTCTTGAAGCGTTTCGCTGTAAAAGGCTTCGACGCTTTTTAATTTCAGCGGCACTCTATCGCGGCCTATACCTGCTTTACATGAATTAGAAACTCCGTGAACATAGTAAGATAAATAATTTAACGCCCTGCCGAAAAGCGTAAGGTAAAAAACTATTTTTTCGCCTTTTTCAAAAATAAGCCTGCCGCGAGGAAAATAAAATACATAAGGGTGCGGCAGCGAGTTGTACTTGCTTAAATTTTCGGAACTGACTTTAGCGGGCGTGTTATATAAATACGAGTAAAGACATCCGTGCATATCAGGGCATAAACTGCATTTTTCAAGCGCGTTAGAGCAGCATAGTTTATGTATCTGCGCTCCTATTAGCCCTCTTAAAGTGTTTTCGAAGAAGGGGTTTAATCTTACCCGCTCCGCCGTTTCGAGCTCAAATTTAAATTTGGTATATTCAATATTCATTATATCTCCAATTCCTTTATGCTGTAAATTGTTTAATTTGTTGTGAAAGAAAGCAAAATTTAAAATAATTTTATACTTAAATTTGAAAAAATATGTTTGTTAAATTTAAAAAAGCAATTTTAATGCCAAATTTGTTTTTCTTTGAATAGATGTAAAAAAATGTTTGTCTGAAAAGAAATTTGATGACGAAATATATCTGTTTTGCAGGTATATTAAAGATGGCTGTGTATAAAAATGTGCGGTTGCGGTGTGATAATTAAACATTATAAATAGGTTAAGAAACAAGCAAAATAACACAAAATATTTTGTAAATATATATTTTTTTGTATTTTTTTGCTGATAAACCTTGTTAATAAAAGTTTTTAAAAACTTTTTATTGTTTATTATTTTAACGATAAAAAGAATAATTAAGCAAAAATAATGTTTTTCATATATTTTTGAGCAATAAAAAACTTTCATGGAAACTCCGTTACGATTATTTATGACGGATTAATTAAGTAACTAATGATTGAATATAACATATCATTTTTAAGTCATTTATTCAAGCCTTTTTAATTTTTTTTAACAATTTTTGTCGCAGGATAAATATATTTAACCATAAAGTTGAGGTTTAACATTTTTAACAACCATTTGACTAATACGCGGATATATGTTATAATGCGCTTTTAAATTAAAGGCCGCGGCCGTTTAATACGGGCCGCGGGTTTTTTGTAATTTCATTACGGGGGCGCGGTTTTATGAGATCAGGAGATATGCGCAGGCAGTTCGGAAAAGCTAAGGCGGCCGGCGGCAATAAAATACAGCTTTTAGAAAATATAGAAAAATTGAAGAGCGCTGCGGAAAAATCAATGATGGGCGAGGAATATAAGAAATTTATAATAAAAGCCGCCGGTTTATTTTCGGCTTTAATTTCAATAGATAAAAAAAACACGGGTAATTATTATAAAAACAGGACATTCGAATCTTTGATGATCGAAAATACCTCTCTATACAGCGAGTTGTTTCCGGGCAACTACGATAAAAGTTTCGCTAACCCTGACTATTGCGCGAAGCTGTTCGGCGCCGAAGCCGGGCCCGCATTAGCGGGCATTTATTATGAATTCAGGACGCTTATTAAAAGCGCGTATCTGCACAGAACCGAAAAGATAAGTGAATACTTCGAGGCGTTAGTCAAACTTTACGATTATTTGAATAATATTAAAGCAGGCGCGGCCGTTAGAAGCGAGGCTATAGCCGAAATAGACAGATCGCTTGTAGTCGATAATATCGACGATAAAAAAGCCGCGGATCTCAATGAAAGATTCAGTCCTGATTTTAATTTTTATAAAGATATAATTAACTCCGCCGATAAAGAAGATTTGCGCTATCTTTTCAGATACGGCTGCTATATCGGCTATAACGAAATTAAAACCGCGGATTTTATCAATAAGCTCGATGAAAGCGAAGTTATAAAACTGGCTAAGCATATCAACGGCGCATTTATTGAAGGATTTACGACCGAAAATAAAGCGCGCGGCGCGCGTAATTACGTTAAAATTGTGTGCGGCGCGGGTTATGAGCGCGTAGTTAAGGCCATGATGAATGAATTCGGCAGGAT
>CAYTCW010000071.1:0-3339 GCA_964436235.1 uncultured bacterium | reverse complement strand
ACGCTCGATAAAAACGAGGAAAAACTGTATAATAAATTAGTGCACGATACTTCGGCGTTGTTTTCGGCTATGGTGCCTGATAAAAACACCAGCTTTTCTTTAATTTCATTTCCGACGCCCGAAATCGGGCATGATTTCGAGGAGATTTTCAGGGAAATATTGCGGATAAACACTTTAGACACTAATAAATATATACTGATGCAGCAAAAGATCATAGACGCCATAGACGGCGCGGACCATATTCATGTTAAAGGCGCGGCGGGCAATAAAACCGATATAAAAGTCAAGCTGCATAAATTATGCGATCCCTCGCATGAAACTAATTTTTATAACTGCGGCGCCGACGTTAACATACCGGCCGGCGAAGTTTTTACCACTCCGATGCTTAAAGGCACTAACGGCGTTTTGCACGTGGCTTCCACTTATCTTGACGGCTTCAATTATAAGGAATTGGTTATCGAGTTTAAAGACGGTATAGTGGCGGATTATTCATGTAAAAATTTTAAAAGCGCGGCTGAAAATAAAAAATATATCGAGCAGAATTTATTTGGTCTCAAAAAAAACCTGCCTATGGGCGAATTCGCCATAGGCACCAATACAATAGCTTACGCCGCGGCTAAAAAATTCGACATACTCGAAAAACTGCCGATACTCATAACCGAAAAAATGGGGCCGCACTTTGCTATAGGCGACAGCTGCTATCTTTACGTCGAAGATATACCCATTTACAACCAGATCAATAAGAAAGAAATAACCGCGCGCGATAACGAAAGAACTATATTAAGAAAAACCGATTTAGAAAAAGCTTATACCAACGTTCATGTCGATATAACTCTCCCTTATGAATCGATAGGTTTTATAGCCGCCGTCGCTAAGGGCGGCAGGAAATCGGTTAAAATAATCGAAAACGGACGTTTTGTCCTGAAGGGCTGTGAAGCGATAAACGCTCCGTTAGACGGTGTTTGTTAATGGCTAATGATGTCGCAAAGGAGGCTGGATTGATTGTTTACCGAAAATAAAGCCGTGCAGATAAGGCGCGAGCTGATTAAAAAAATAACGAAATTATTTATGTCCGGCGAATTCGAACAGAAAGCCGACAGAATAGCCATTGAAATGTTTCCGAAAAATTCGGAATCGCCCCGCTGCTGCATATATAAGGCGCGCGCGATAGTTAAATACAGGCTGATGGCGCTTCTCGGCTTTGGCGACGAAGAGGAGACGGACGAACTCGCGCCGCTCACATATTATTTTAGTAAAGCCTTTGTTGACGGCAATATAAAACATCCTCTGCTGACGGTTATCGACGAGGCTTGCAGTTCCTGCGTCAAAATAAATTACTTTGCCACCAACGCCTGCCGCGGCTGCGTCGCCCGCCCCTGCATGAGCGTATGCCCAAGGGACGCTATCCACATAAACGCCGGCCAGTCGGTCATCGACCATAAAAAATGTATCAACTGCGGTAAATGTATGAAAGCCTGTCCTTATCATGCCATCGTTTATATTCCGGTGCCCTGCGAGGAGGCCTGCCCGGTCAACGCTATTTCTAAAAACAGCCACCAGAAAGAATGTATAGATTTCGATAAATGTATTTATTGCGGCAAGTGCATAAATAAATGTCCCTTCGGCGCTATTATGGAAAAATCGCAGTTAATCGACGTTTTAGGAGCCGTTAAATCGGGGCGGCGGGTTATTGCAATGCTCGCGCCCTCCGTTATGGGGCATTTCGACGCGCCGCTCGAAAAACTAATTACCGCCGTTAAAAAAATCGGCTTTTATGACGCGGTCGAAGTCGCCGCGGGCGCCGATCTTACATCCGAGCACGAGGCGCGCGAATTTATAGAGCGCATCAAAAACGGCGAAAAATTTATAACCAGCTCGTGTTGTTATTCTTATATCGAACTTATAAATAAACATATACCTTCTTTGAATAAATATTTTTCAACCACTAAAACGCCGATGATCTTCGCGGCGGAATTAGTCAAAAAAGAGTTCCCCGACGCCGTGATAGTTTTTATAAGCCCCTGCGTTTCAAAAAAAAGCGAGGCGCTTAAATCGGGTTCGGTAGATTTCGTTATCAATATAGAAGAATTAGGCGCGGTGATGGAGGCTTTAGAAATAGCGCCGAACGATTGTAAAGAAACGCCGGTTAAAAACCCGGCATCGCCTCGCGGCAGAGGGTTTGCCGCCGCAGGCGGAGTGAAGGCCGCTATGGACGCCGTTATGAAAGAAGATTCCGGCGCCCCTGAAATGGTCCCCGCTTACATAAACGGTTTAAGCAGGCAGACTATCAGAGAACTTAAAAATTTTGCTGAAAACGGCTGCGGCCAGTCTAATTTCATCGAAGTAATGTCGTGCGAAGGCGGCTGCGTTAACGGCCCGTGCGTCATAAATCCACCCCATATAGCGCAAAGAAAATTTAAGGAGTTTATAGAACCACATAATGAAAAAATTAAAATTTGACGAATTAAACCTGTCTGAAAGAATACAAAAAGCGGTCATTGACATGGGCTTCGAAGAAGCTTCGCCCATACAGGCCGAAACCATTCCTATTTTATTAGCAGGGAAAGATCTTATAGGTCAGGCGCAGACGGGCACCGGAAAGACCGCCGCGTTCGCGATCCCCATAATAGATAAAATAGATTTTGAAACCAAAGAGCTGCAGGCGCTCGTTTTATGCCCTACCAGAGAATTAGTGATTCAGGTGACCGAGGAATTCCGGCGCCTGACTAAATATTTCTTTAATTTAGCAATTGTTCCGGTTTACGGCGGCCAGGAAATAGAGCGGCAGATAACCGCCTTAAGTAAAAAACCTCAGGTAGTTATAGGCACGCCGGGCCGCCTCATGGACCATATGCGCCGCGGCACCGTAAAACTCGATAAAATTAAATTCGTGGTGCTCGACGAAGCCGATGAAATGTTAGATATGGGATTTCGCGAAGATATGGAAGTTATATTAAAAGACACTCCGCCCGGGCGTCAGACCATTATGTTTTCAGCGACCATGCCCGACGATATAGTCGAACTTACTAAAAAATTCCAGAATAACCCGGCTCGTATCGACGTTACCTGTCATAAAATCAACGCCCCCAAAATAGAACAGTTTTACTACGAACTGCTCGAGAAATCAAAACCGGAGGCGCTCGCCCGCTTGATCGATTTTTACGGCATTAAATTGGCCCTTGTTTTCTGTAATACAAAAATGCAGGTGGATAACTTAGTTGAGATATTAAAAACCAGGGGATATTTAGCCGAGGCCCTTCATGGCGATTTAAACCAGCGCCAGCGCGATAAAGTAATGAACGGATTCAGAAACGGAATAGTCGAAGTGCTCGTCGCTAC
>CAYTCW010000070.1:6154-22909 GCA_964436235.1 uncultured bacterium | reverse complement strand
TAGCCTTTTTATTTCGATGCTGCAAAACTGCGCAAATGCGGCATACGAAGTATGCCGGGTTTGCGCAGTTTTATATTCAGGGAGAGTAAAGGGGGCACGGGGGAATAGAGAGGGCCATTGGTCCTTTCTTTTCCCCCGTCGCGGTCTTAAGCGGTCTTAAGCGATTTTATACGGTTTTTACGTTGTCTTACGGTCTTACGATCTTACCGGTCTTGTCACGGCTGAACGACTATAGCGCGTTCGTTGCGGGTTGCCCATTGTGCTTTGAAGGATGCGAATGAATAGGTTCGTTCGCCGCCCTGCCACGGGTCGTTTACGAAGACTTTGCCGTCTTTGACTCCGGTTACGACCATATAATGGCCTTTACTCCAGTAGCCCTGGGTATTAACGTTAACTATTACGGGTTTACCGGATGCGGTTATATTTTTGAGTGAATCGATGCTCAGGTTTTCTTTCATGTAGCTTCCGTTAAATCCGTTATTTTTAGCGGCTGTGAGGATATTGCCGATATAGGTTCCCTGCCATGCGCCGTTTGCGCTGAGTGTTTTAGTTTCTTTCGACACTTTGACGGTGGGCTTGTTCACGCCGTAGAAATCCATAGCCATGGCTAAGGAGGTAGGGCCGCAGAGTGAATTACCGATCTTACCATTTTCAGGCGCGCGCTGGGCGCGTTCGGGCACATTGAGGAGTCCGTTTTTTTCGAATCCTTTAGCCGTGCCTGAAGCGGTTTGGTCAGTGGTTTTATTGTCTGCGGGCGGTTTTGCGGCGGCCGGGGCTGAAGCTGGAGCCGCTTTTTGTTCCGCCGGGGTTTTGTCTGCCGTATTGACTTTATCGTTATTCTGGTTATCTTTGTCATCAGCGCTTTTTTTACCGGCCGAAATTTTTATGTAGGCTTTGTAAACGTAACCTGTTTTTCCGTTATAATCGATTTTATACCAATCGCCTTCTTCGCCGGTGATACTTATTTTATCTTTATCGCCGAGTTTCCCGATTTTATCGCCCCAGGCGCTGCCGCGGACGTTTAAGCCATAGGCGGGGTTTACATCGACGGTTGCGGTTAAGTCTAATTTTTTAAACTTATCCGAGCCGGTATCGTTAGTGAGCATTGCTTGTTTTAAGATATAGCCTTTCCGGCCTTTATAGTCGATTATATACCAATCGCCTTCGCTGGATTTAATATCGACGAACTTGCCGGAGAACAGGGAGCCGATAACTTTGCCCCAGGCGCCGTCGCGCACTTTAACTTCGCCGAGACCGGGCGTGACGACTCCTTTTAAATCAACGGGCTGTTTAGCTTTATCTTTTTCAGCGTCGTTTTCGTCATTTTCGCGGGCGTCTTTATCGATGTCTTCGTCCTCTTCTTTGTTTTCATCATTTTTTTCAACTTCGTCATCTTTTTTAGCGTCGTTATCGTCGTCTTTAATAAGTTTGCCATCGAGGCCGATTTTGCGGTCATATTTTGCGAGCCATTTATTTTTACCGGCGTCGTAGGTGCGTACGAGAACGAATTCGGGCGCGAGGGTTAATTTGTTGAAAAATTTAGCGTCTTTGTTAATGTTGGGGTTATGTATGACTCTGATCTGATTTTTCCAGAAATTAGAGGGCGAGTCGAAATTTTTACCGGACGGCTTAGCGTGAACATGGCCGGATACCCACATGAAGACCTGTTTATTTTTCTTCAATATTTTTTCGATTTTATTTGCCGGCTGTGCGCAAGAGTGTGCCATGCCGAGTTTATCGGAGGCTTTGAAACTATCTTCGAGCGGCGCGTGGCAGAAGATGATCGCGGGCATTTTTTTATTATCGTCAAGGGTTTTTTCGAGCCAGTCGAGTGCGCCGTCAGAAAGCGTGACGAGGTGTTTGGCGTCGAGCGCGTCGGCTGATAGAAAGATGAGAAGGTATCCGTTAGCTTTACGCGAGAAATAATTTGATTTTTGATTGAAGGCTTTGCGGAATCTTTCGAGTTTAAATTTTTTAACCGGGGCGGCGGCTCTGATTTTTTTATCGCCGTTTTTATGGTCGTCGTAGATGCAGTCGTGGTTTCCGGTCACTGAAAATAATTCGCCTTTAATTTTTTTAACCGTAGCGATTGCAAGATCGAATTCTTTTGCGGTAGCGATCTCCTTGCAGATATCGCCGAGAAGAGCCGTGGAATCGACGCTCATGCCGTTAATAGCCGCGATAACATTGGTAATTGATTTAAGATTAGCTTCGCAAATATGCAGATCGGCTAAAAGCGCCATTTCGTATTTATCTCTGTCTTTAACGGTCTGTGCTTCAAGGGCGGATGCAGAGGTATTTTCTTCGGAGACGCTTGTTTCGCCGGCGGAAATATTAGCGTTCAGATCGGTTATATTTGAAGCGAAAGAGGGGGTGAGCGCCGAAAGAGTTATCAGGAGCAGTATTGCGAGAAAATAAAAAGCGTTTAAGTTAGGGTAAAAAGTTTTTTTAATGCAGTTGCGGCGTTTTGTTTTAATTGTCATAATCATCCTCCAGCGTTTGATTCAGTTTATATTTAATGCTATTTAGATTACGAAATACAGGCGTTATTTTTTAAAAAAAAATGCGCTTTGTAACATATACTAAAAAACCGTCCGGAATGTTCCGTATAAATTTATTTATAAAATACATCGAATTCCGGCGAGCCGGTAATTAATTTCAAAACGATAAAATGGTGGATCAGATCTGACAGAAACATGGCGGTCCCTATTATGAATGCGTACGGTTTATATTTATCGTTTAAAAACGATACGGCGGCCATTATTAATAGGCCGATATAGCCGTGATGGATGCGCAAGCCGAAGGTAAAGCCGGCGAGCGCGCTGGTGGATTCGCGGGCTTTCATTTTAAGGCCGAAGCGGAAAAAGATAGTTACGAGTTCTATTAACAGGGTTAAAATCAATATTTTATTTAATAATTTCAATTTAGTTTCCTTATGATGAAAGGTATTTGAGAATAAATACAAGCGAGAGCGCCAGGGCCGATAGAACGAGAATGATTTTATTTAATTTCATGTTAATTTTCATATTAATTCAGCCGCCGCCTTTTTTATTCATTCATCAAAAAATGAAGGTTAGCTATCGATATTCCGCTGAGTATGGCGCCGATAATGCCGAGAAAACCCTGATCGGTGCCTGCGATGAATAAATTACGGATTCTCGTCGTTCCATTTTTGCTTTTATCGGCGGTCCCGTAAACTGCGCCGTTTATGTGACCGGTAAAGCGTTTCACGGTTTCGGGGGTGAATATATCGTGAAATTTAATTAAATTTTCGCTGAAGCCGGGTATAAAGCGTTTTATTACACCGATCGTGCCGTTCAGCACTTCATTTTTTTCTTTTTTATATTCAGCCGCGTCGAGCGAGCGCCAGATATCGCTGTTAGCCATATTCGTAACGCGGAGGATAATATCTTCGAGCGGTTTTTCATATATGAAATTATTAGGGCAGCATATTACTCCGCTTTTATAATCGGTAATTCCGGCGGGCCGCTGGTAGGAAAATTTATCGGAATCGTTATAGAAAATAATAGTATTATCGTAACCGGCCCGCGATATGATATCGTCTTTTAGGATGAAAATAGCTTCGGTGAATGAGAGTTTTCCGGGCGTCACGGCGCAGGCTGCTTCGTTGTGATCGGAGGTGAGCGAGAGGGTTTCTAAAAGTCCGATCGTCGATAATATTTTAGGCGCGCTGATTTCTTCGCCGGAGGCAAGGGTGATAGAGCGCGCGTTGCCGGCCTGGACATTTATGGATTTGACTTCGGTTTTCAGCCGCAATTCGCCGCCGCATTCTTTGAATTTATTTTCGAGGAGTCCGATAATTTTACGAACGCCTTCGTACGGGCGTGAAAAACCTTCGTAGAAGATACTTTTAAACATTATAACGAACTGCCCGAATTCCATGTCGTTTTCGCAGGCGCTGCCGTAGTATGAAAGCGGGCAAAGCAGCATTTCGATCAAAAGCGGGTCGGTTATTATAGAGGAGATTAAAAGGCGCGCGGAAAGAGGCGCGGCGTTTAAGTCGAGCTCGTTGTGGGAATTTATGCGTTCTAAGAGTTTTTCGAAATTATCGGTTTGTGAGGGAAAAACATCGTGTATCTGGGATTTAAAATAATTAAAATCGTTATTGAAATTTAAAGACGCGCTTTTAAAGTTTATTTTAGATACTTTCTGCGGGCGCAGGGCGAAATCTTCGTCTTTAAGCCGAAGCTGCCGTAAAATTTTGCGGAAAGGCGAAAGAGTTTTATTTTGCGGCGTGCAATAATTAGTCATGGCGTGAAGGCCGACGTCGAGGTTATAGCCGCCCCGTCTGTAATATGAGTTAAGGCCGCCGGTAACGAAGTGTTTTTCTATAATGCATACCTTGCGTCCGTAATAGGCGAGTCTAATGCCTGCAGCGAGTCCTGACATACCCGCGCCTATGATAATGGCGTCGTAATTCAAACCGCGGTCTCCTTAAATTAAAATGCGCTGCCGGTTTTAAAGTTTTTTTGCGAAGCAGACGCTGATCGGGCTAATTTTATAAAAAAAAAGGCATTATGTCAATATAAATTTGACATATAAATTTGATAAAATGATAATTCTTGACAAGCGGGTTTAAAATGAATTATAATCGTAACCGGTGATAAAAATGATTAATAACGATAGTAACAATGTTAAAAACTCAGGAGTCAATTTGAACGGTAATTCAGACAGCTTCATAGAATTAAAGTCTAAGATAGCCGCGCTAAAAAAAGAAAAAGACGCGGTAATTCTTGCGCATAATTATCAGCTCCCCGAAATTCAGGATGTAGCCGACTTTGTGGGCGACTCGCTCGGGCTTTCGATAGAGGCGCAAAAATGCGGCAGTAAGGTTATAGTGTTTTGCGGCGTTTATTTCATGGCGGAGACGGCTAAAATATTATCGCCCGATAAAACGGTGCTAATGCCCGATCCCGACGCCGGTTGCCCGATGGCAAGCATGATAACGGTAGCCGATCTGCTCGAATTAAAGGCGAAGCATCCCGGTGCTAAAACTATATGCTACGTTAATTCTTACGCCGATATAAAGGCGCACTGCGATTACTGCTGCACTTCGGCGAACGCTCTTAAAATGGTAGAAAACCTTCCTTATGACGAGTTTATATTCGTACCCGACCGTTATCTCGGCTCTTTCGTTAAAAATAAAACCGGAAAGAAGATACACATCTGGAAAGGCTTTTGCCCGGTCCATCTTAAATTCAGCGTTCAAAACATTACAGCGATGCGCGCAAAATATCCGGGAGCTAAAGTTATGGTCCATCCGGAATGTTCGGAAGAAATAGTCGCCGCCGCCGATTACGCGCTCGGCACCGAAGGCATGCTGCGTCACGCAAAAAGCGCCGCCGGCGAGAACGAGTATATAATAGGCACGGAAGAATCTTTCGTTTACAGATTGAGCAAAGAAGTTCCGGGCAAGAAGTTTTACGCGTTATCTAACGCCTGCGTATGTCCTAACATGAAAAAAACGACGCTTGAAAAGCTTCTGTGGTGTCTTGAAGATATGAAGACGGAAATTAAAGTCGATGCAGAAATCGCGTCAAAGGCGAAGTTGTCGATAGACAGGATGCTCGAAGTAAGCTGACCGCCGCGGCCGTACGCAAATCGTGCTATCGGCCTGTAATTTGATTTGATTTATTTTCGGGTATAAAAATAAACAGGGGGCCGTCATTGCGCCCCCTGTTTATGGTTGATTAATTTATGAGAAAAGTTATTACTTTAAATATTTAGATTTATTGAAGTGATGGAAGTTATATAGTTCGTCGAGGCGGAAACCGCATGAGCTGCACTCAACTATAGACCCCATTCTTGACCATTTTGATGAATCGCATTTCGGGCAGGACGCCATATTTAATACCACAACCTTTCATGTAATAGTTGTAATGGATTTTAAGGTAATTTCGTCAGTTGATTTAATTATCGGTAAAAGAATAAAAAAATAAAATAAAAAAATAAAATGGTGACCGTTTTTATGATTCTGGTTTCGTATTGCAAATTAGGCCTTAATTGTACTTATAAATCATCGTCAAATGAGCATCTGTCCGATTCGGCGTTTTTAAAAAAACTATTTAAACGCGGGCTTGTCATAGGCGTATGCCCGGAAATTTTCGGCGGGCTTTCGACGCCCCGCGATCCTTCTGAAATTAAGGGCGGCAATGGTATAGGCGTTATAGAAGGCCGGGCTAAGTTGTATTCGAATAAAGGGATCGATGTTACCCGAAATTTTATAGACGGCGCAGTTATGAGCGTGGATATCGCGGAAAAATATGGAGTTAAAGCGGCGGTATTGAACGAGTGCAGTCCTTCCTGCGGCGTTAAATTTGTTTATGACGGCACTTTCACTAAAACTAAAATAGAGGGGCCGGGAGTTCTTGGCGCCCTGTTGGTTAAAAAATTCGGACCTTCTTTTCCGATTTTTGGAGAGGCTGATAAAAGCGTCGAGAGTTTTTTGTTAAATTTTTTTGACAAGCGCTAAAAATTATGTTAAACTGTTTCGGTTATTATGTTATAATCAGGCTCGGCAAGTTGCCCGTGTCGTTATTGAATGATTAGTTAAAATCTTTTAAAATTTATAAGGTGATATGTATTATAGCTATATGAATAAAGAAAATTTAAAATTTGCGGATCTTCACACTCATACCAAACATTCCGACGGCACTTTTACGCCGTCAGAGCTCGTGGATTATGCGGCAAAACAGGGAATCGCCGTACTTTCGGTAACCGATCACGACTCGGTTTCAGGCATCGACGAAGCGATCGAGGCGGGCTTTAAAGCCGGCGTCGAAATAATACCGGGCATAGAGTTAAACACCGATTTTAAAGACGCCGAACTTCACGTTCTCGGATATTTTATCGACTATAAAAATCCCGATTTCATTAAAAAACTTAACTGGTTCAGAGAATCGCGAATCGAGCGCATGCGCATGATGATAGCCAAACTCAACGGCAGCGGCCATGATATAACTTTCGACGAAGTGCGCGACGAAGCGCTTAATGAAAGCGGCGGCGAGAACGTTTTAGGCTCGATCGGCCGGCCTCACCTTGCGCGGGTAATGGTTAAAAGAAAGATCGTCGAAGAAGAAAGAGCGGCTTTCGAGCGTTATATCGGCAACGGAAAGTCATGTTACGTAGAGGTATTAAATAAACTATCGCCGGCCGACGCGGTCAGGTTTATTATTGAATTCGGCGGATTGGCGGTCATGGCGCATCCCGGCCTTACCGGGCGCGATTCTATTATAGGCGAATTGGTTAAAGAAGGGCTCTGCGGCCTCGAAGTTTACCATAGCTCGCACGATGCGCAGTCGGTTAAAAAGTACGAAAAAATAGCGGCCGAGTACGGCCTTATAACTACAGGCGGTTCGGACTGTCATGGGCCGAAACCGAATATGCCGCCTTATTGCGGCACGGTTAAACTGCCTCTTGCGATAATCGAGCTTATGAAAGAAAGTTTAATTAAGAATAAAAAAACGGCTTGATCGTAATAAATTATGCCGTTATTGATAAAATTGGTAAAACCGGTTAAAAAGCTGGCAGCTTTTAATAAACGATGGAGAATGTTATGCATAAAAATTACGGAAAAGAAAAACATTTATCGATTTGGCGGATAGCCGCGCTGGTATGTCTTGTTATCTTTATACTGGCTTCCGCTCACGGTCAGGCTCATGCTATAAGAGCCCAGGCCGAGCGTTTATGCGAAGAGGGCATAAAACTTTTTCAACTTGGAAAGTACTCCGAAGCCGAAACAAAATTCAGTTCTGCGATTGGTGAAGACGGCTCCTACGCGCCGCCTTATTATTACATGTCGCAAATTTACGAACAGCGCAATAATCACGACGAGGCTATCAGTTATATAAAAAAAGCTCTCAGTAATGTTGCTCACGAAGATCTTTATAAAAATTACATGTGTGAAATCAATAACAATATGGCAATAGAAGCCATAAAAAACAATAATATCGACCGGGCATATAAACTTTATTATTCGAACCTTGAGGTTCTGCCTTATCATCTTCCGACTTATAACAGGCTTGCCGCTCTGGCGATAAAGAAAGGCGATTATCAGGACGCTCTAATGCAGTGCAATAAAGCGTTTGAAAAATCTTCGTCGATTCCGCCTAACATAAGGTTTGATTCTAACGAAAAAGCTATGCTGCACACTCACATGGCGGTTTGTTTTTTTGAACTTAAAAATTATTCGCGCGCAATGACCGAAATTGAAATAGCTAAGAACACAAAAGATTCTTCATACGTTCAAAAATATTACAAAAGGATAATGGGCGATGATAATCCGGCGGTTTCCGAGTTGAAAAAGGCAGATGCGGCATTTGCGGCCGGCGATATGAAGGCGGCCCGCGAAGGCTACGAAAAAGTTATTTCCCTTTATCCTAACAGCAAAAGCGCCGCTGAAAAAATAGCGATATTAGATCATCAGGCGCGTGTAGAAGATATGGTCGCGGAGGCCGATAAACTCGCGGCTAACGATCAGTATGAAGAAGCCATAGAAAAATATAAACAGGTGCTTGCCGTTGAACCTACGCGAGTTGTTTTAAAGGACAGGATAAACGAATTAAAAGAAAAAGCCGATCAAATTCAAAAAAAAGCGGCGGCTTCGATCAAGGGCCGTACAATGTCTAAGACGGAAAGCGTCGATATCGATACCAAGTTAAGGCAGCTTATCGAAAAATCGCATACTACGGTTAATCCTGATCAGGTTTATGAGCTTAAATTCGATGAGGCTGAAGAGCATTACCGTAAGGAAGAGTTCGATAAAGCCCTTGAAATATACCATAAGTTAATGGAAGATAAAGACGATTTCCGTCCGGATGAAATCAATAAGAGGATCCGTTCAATTTACGCTTCGCGCGGTGAATTTTATATTGATTATTATAAAATGGCCGTCCCTAAATTCTGGGTTTACATCGCTTTTATAGCCGTGGTGGCCCTGGTGATCTGGATGTATTTCGGCGGGCAGATAGCGGTGATGATGAAGCCGGATCCTCAAAAACATTACAAAGCCGGTATCGAATATCTTGATAAAGAAAAGTACGAAGCTGCTATAGCGTCTTTTGAAAAGGCTTTAGCCAATGCGTTCGAGCCGCTCGAACGCTCAAAAATAAAGGCTAAATTGACGCTTTGTTATTTTAAAATTAAAAATTACGATAAATGCATTAAAGTCAGTCTCGAGGTTCTCGACGTAGATCCTAAAAATGAAGTAGTCCACGGCTATCTCGGCAATTCTTTCCTTGAAAAGAACGCCACTCATGAGAGGGCTATCAGTGAATATAAACTTCTGCTTAAAAAACAGAAGGACGACAAACGACTTCTTACGATACTTTGCACTCATTTTGTTAATGAAGACAATCTTTCGCAGGAAGCTATCGATGTTTATCAAAAGGTATTCGCCATGGATTCAAAAGATAAAAACGTGCGTCGCATGCTTGGCGAGGCTTTCGTCAGAAGCAACGATAAGACCGATCTGGCCATCAAGGTATATGAATCCATATTATCTGACGAACCTCACCGTAACGACATAAAGCTGATGCTTATATCCGCGAAGTTCAGCAGGAAAAATTTCGATGAATGTATCATGCTTTGCGAGGAGATGTTTGAAAAAGGCAATATTGAAAACATAACTCTGGAATACTATACCAATTCATACTTCAAACTCGATAAAAAAGCCGAATTATACCAAAAATACGTTGATTTAAGCCGTAAATTCCCCGATAACCAGGTATTAAAATCTTACGTCGATAAAATACAGTCTCAATTGATGGTTGAAAGGTTGACCGGCGGGGGCGGGCCGGCCGTAATGCCGTCGTCTTCTAATGATGCCCGTCAGCCGGCGCATGGAGAAACGACTCAGAATATTTCCGCCGCTCCCGCGGCCCCGGCCGTTAATATATGCCGTAATTGCGCGCACATGAATCCGAGCGGACTTAAGGCCTGCGAACATTGCGGGGCGTCGATATAGCCACTGATATCGTTTTTGCAGGCTGCAAATTAATAAATGCAGGCTTGACGATCTTTTATAATTAAAACTGATTTTTATTTTGTTCCTTATTCTTATTGGTTGTATTTTGCTATACTTAATTTGAGAGTTTAATTTTAATACAGGTTGGTTCGGTGAATTTATGGCTGATGAACAGCAGGTAAATAGCAGTACTACATTTTTCGAGATAACGAATCTCGCCTCGCTTGAAAAGTATCTTTCGCGCGGGCAGGTCGTTGAAATAGAAGTTAAGCTCGGTTTGTTCGCCGGCCAGTATAAAAGCCGCGTCGGCGCGATGAGCGATAAAGTGCTGTCGATGAGCGTGCCTGCTATTGCGGGCAAGCATATTCATATATGGGAAAAAACCGTCTGCCACTTAAATTATATGAGGGGCGACGGCATGTACACTTTCATAACCCGTGTGGTTAAAAGTGAAATATACCCGAAACCGCTTTTAAATTTATTGATACCTGAAAAAGTCGAAAAGATACAGCGCCGCCGTTATGTAAGGGTGGACGTTAAAATACCCGTGAGAATGAGGTTATTTAAAGAAGATACCAGTTATGAAGACCAGCCGGAACCGTTTTTTGATTCGACTACGGTTAATATTTCGGCGGGCGGATTGAGGCTCGACAGCCCGAAGCACAAACTTGAGTTGGGCGAAGTGTATGAGTTCGAGTTTTCTTTAGACAATTATAAATACCAGAACGTTCTCGGTGAAATCGTCAGAGCGGCCGAGATGAAAAATCCTCAGGGCACGCTGATTACCTATCCGGACGGATCGCCCGTTTATAATTACGGGATCAATTTCATACAGATACACCGTGTTCAAAAGGAAAAAATAATTTCTTATGTTTTTAAATGCGAGCGTGAGATGATAGCTAAAAGGTAGAAAAAGGTTGATTAAGCCAGATGAATAAAACCATAGGGCGTTTAAGTTTGTATATATTAAAAAACTTATTAACAGCGGCGTTTATTTTTATAATAATAGCCGTCATTTTTGCTTACGGCAGGTTGTTTCAATCAGCCGCATTCGCCCAGTCCGAGCAGGAAATAAACGCTATCAACGACGTTGGTCTGCTTTATTATAACTCGGGCAATTACGAAGAAGCGGTATCTGAATTTAAAAAAATTCTGACGAAAAAACCCGATCACGATGTGGCCCACTTCAATATAGGCTGCGTTTATCAGAAGAAAAAAGACTGGAAAGAGGCCGAGCGATCATTTTCGATGGTTCTTGAATTGATCCCGGACGACGGCGAAGCGCAAAAAAGACTTGTTTCAGTTTGCGAAGCCTGGATCAATCAGCTTACAAATGAACTTTCGGCCCAGCCCGAAAGCGCTTCGCTTCATAACGATCTCGGCCGGGCTTATCTGTCGCTTGGTAAACTCGAAGAAGCTTATCAGCAAATTTCAAAAGCCATTTCACTAAAACCCAATCTGGCTGCCGCGTATTATAATTTCGCGGAGCTTTACGTTAAAAAAGACAGTCCCGATAAAGCGTTGAGTGAAATTAAAAAGGCATGCGAGATCGAGCCTAAAAATATAATTTACTCGCAGTATTATAAAAAAGTAGCGGCTTTAGCGGGCCGCGAAGTAGAAGAGCCGGCGGATGAGCCTTCGGCGGCTTCCGATCCAGGAGCGGGCGTATTTACAGGTTCTAAAAAAGATGAAGAAAATATATTCAAGTCGGGTGTGGATGCTTTCGAGAAGAAAAAATACGAACAGGCTTTGTCGAGTTTTGAAAGGGCGTACAGGCTTAACCCTAAAAATGAAGAAGCGAAAGATTACATAGCTAAGATCAAAGAAGTAATCAAAAACAAAAAGGCGATCCGCGATCTTTTTGAATCGGCCGACAAAAAATGTAAAAAAGACCGCTGGAGCGAGGCTATTCCGCTTCTTGAAAAAGCCCGCGAAAATCCTATGTTCAAAGAAGATTCCAATTACATGGATGTTTTGAGGACTCTCTCAGACGCATATATGCGTACCGCCGAGTATTCCAAGGCGCAGTCGATTTACGAAGATTTAAAGGTGCAGAACCCGAAATTATTTTTTATCAATTATAATCTTGCGCAAATATATTTGTTTAACGGCGAATACGACCGCGGCGAAGAGTCGCTTAATGAAGCGCTCAAAGCAGACGGCATCACCGCCGAACAAATTAAATTAGCGCGCGATATATTATCAACGCTGTCATGGAAGCGCAAGAGAATTTATTTATATATACTCGGTTTTATCGTAGGCGCGGCGCTGATCGGCGTTTTATATGTTTTTAATTCGCCGGCCGCCAGAAAAACCAGATTTTTACAAAAATGCGAAGAGCTGCGCACGGCTTCAGACTGGAACGGCATTTTGAAATATGCTTCGACCGTGCCGGACTATAAATTCAGTATTCAAGAAAGCGTTAAAGTCAATATGATGCTTGCTACGGCCTGTTACAACATGGAAAAATACGATGAAGGCATCCGCAACGCTAAACGCGCCCTTAATTTCGATTCTTCGCTTTCGGCGGCTAACGATATAATGGCGCGCTGCTTCTTAAAGAAAAAATCGATAAACGACGAGGCTATCTTCCAATATAAAAAATTATTGAAGAGCGATCCGGGGAATGCTGAAGTTTTAAAATTAATTTCAGAATATTATATAAAACTTTCAAAAAATACCGATAAGTTTGTTAAGAGAGAAAGTTTAACCGACGAGCTGATTGATAATCTTAAATTATACGCGGTAAAAGAGCGTCAAAATCGCGAACTGGCGACTTTTATGGCTAATCTGTTGAGGCAGCGTAAAGATACGACCGATGCGGCCGTGCAGATATACGAAAACGCCCTTTCACACGAAGAAAATACGCGCGTACGCGAGGTGCTCGCAAAGGCTTATTACGATAATAAAAATTATGAAAAAGCCATCAACGAGTGTAAATTCGTTTTCAAAGAAAACGTTGAAAATACTCAGATGCACCGTATTTTTATCGATTCTTACATGGCGCTCGGGCGTTACGGCGAGGTATGCCTCGAATATGAAAAGCTGATGCTTTTATATCCCGATTCACAGGATTTAGAGCGCCGCGTTGTCGAGCTTAAACGCCAGAACATGGTTATAGGCAGCGGCGAACCTTCGCCGGCAAGCGTTCTTTCGAGCGGCGCCGCGAAGCCGGAGGTTGTTTTAGACCTGCGGCCCGCAACGGGCGAAAATCAGCAGCAGCCTCAGCCGCCGCACCATCAGCAGCAAACCATGCAGCCGCAGATCGTAACTACCGATTACGCGCGTTGTTTTGAGCGCGGCCTTCGTTATATCGAAGAAAAAGATTATACGAACGCCATATCGGAGTTTAAAGTAGCGATAAAAGGCGCGCCGCAGCTCAGAAATGAAAGCTATAAACTATTGGTTAATTGTTATCTCAATAAAGGGCTTCTCGATCTGGCTTATGAGCAGTATAAGCTCGTTCGTTTCGACCAGGAAATGATGCCCGACGAAGTCAAGGAATTAACCTATAATTTAGCCCGCGCTTTTGAAGAAAAAGGCCGGTTCAAAGAATCTCTCGAAGTTTATAATATTATTTGTAAAGTCGATATTGGATATAAAGATGTATTTGATAAATTTGAAGAATTACACGCCTACATATCAAAGTTCAATTAACCTCAGCCGCCCTTGCCGCGGCCGGGCCTTTCTTAACCGGCCTGGCGCGGTTATGAGTCATTTATTTTCAGTTAAATTTTTATTTATATTAGTGCTGGCTTTAAGCGCCGTCATTTTCGGAGGCGGTTATGATTTTAATTTAAACCGTGCTGCGGCGGCCGGGCCTTCAGATAATAACTGCCGCACTTTCAGCGGGACGGTTTATGATTTAAGAACGCTCGATATTCTTCCAGGCGCTGTGGTTACGCTGCAATCGGGGAAGAAAGGCGACGCTTATCAGGCTAAAACCGGCGAAAACGGCAAATATGCGTTTTACGACATTCCGGCCGGAACATATACCGTAAAAGTAAGCAAAGACGGTTATATAAGTGATTCGATCAGGTTGAACTTAAAAAAATCTTATGAGCGTTATGATACATCGATTGAATCGCAGCGCGATTTCGAGCGCAGAAACACTCCGGATTACGAACGCAATATAAATCGTTATGCCGGTGATGAAGGCGAATATGAAGACGGCGCAAATGAAACTGGCGGTTACAGTTCCGGCGGCGGCAGCGTTTCGATGTCTGCGGCCCCGGCTTTTTCGCCTAAAGATAATTTTAACGGCGTGAGCGGTTTTTATAACCTGCCGGATTGCAGCGTGATACCTTATGGCGCTTCCCGCATCGGTTACGGCGTTCAGCGTTCAAAGCGGCTTTCAAGCCCTGCGACGCCGTACGTGGAATCGAATTATTCGACCGCGGTAGGCTACGGCTTAGCCGAAAACCTTGAAGTATCGGCGTTCGCTTTTCAGCATTTTTCAAAAAACATAGCGCCGATGATCGTGCCGGCTACCGCGACGACGGCGGAGCGGATAGTGCCGCCGTTTTATGCGGACCGCACCGGTATAAGCCTTAAATATGCGGATAAATTTCAGTATAAAGAAACGGGTCAGGTTTTTCCGTACTCGCTTCTTTATACCCATTATAACGACGGTTCGGATGAAGTCGCTATTCCCATCGAGATAGTTTCGCAGATGCACGGCAAGTTTTATTTTATTCCGACCTATATTTCAAGGTTGGGCGGCAACGTTCATTTTAATATGGCATATTACAAACCTCTTTTTATAGACCATCGTAAATTAAGCTATATGATGGAGTTCGTTCAAAACGACAAACACCGCTGGAATATCATAAACGCGGGCTTCAGGCTTGAATTTAAAAACGATTCGGCCGTTAATCTTTTTGTGCTAAGCGACAGCGAAAAAAAGCGCATGTCAACCGGAATCAGCGGTTCCATACTTTTTAAATAAGAAGGAGATTATAATTATGAATTTTTTCGGCACTGACGGAATTCGCGGCCTTGCCAACGCTCATCCATTAACGCCGGAATTCGCCATGCGCGTAACTTTCGCGGCCGTTAAAGTCGTTAAACGCCATTATAAATTATCTAAGGACAACGATTTTATTTTAATAGGTTCCGATACGCGCCGTTCTTCGGCTATGTTAATATACGCGGCGGGCGCGGCAGCCATGTCGGCCGGTTTAGACGTAATAAATTTAGAAGTAGTGCCGACTTCGGGCATTTCTTATCTAACCGCTAAGATGGGCGCCGCTTTTTCGATAATGATATCGGCTTCTCACAATCCTTTTATGGATAACGGAATTAAAATTTTCGGACCTAACGGATACAAACTGAGTGACGAGATCGAATCGGAAATCGAACAGGAGCTGTTCAATGAAATCAGCGAACGGCCGGCTGGCGAAGCTGTGGGCCGTCTCAGAAAGCCTTCTTCGTTTTTAGTTGAACCGGTGTCTGAATATATTGAATACGCGGCTTCGCTCATTGAAAAGGGCCCCGGATTGAGTAAAAAAAAGCTGAAATTAGTAATAGACGGAGCTAACGGGGCGGCGGCGCCGTATATCAAAAAAGTGTTCGAAGCCCGATTCAGCGTTGAATTGATCAACTGTATGCCTGACGGTAAAAATATTAATTTTAACTGCGGTTCTACTTATATGGGGCCGTTAGCGAAGATAGTTAAAGAAAGCGGCGCCGCTGCGGGGATCGCATTTGACGGCGACGCCGACCGCGCATTGTTTATCGATGAAACCGGCGCCGCGGTTGACGGCGATCAGATCATGGCCATGCTTGCTATCGATATGAAAGAAAACGGCCGGCTCAAAAATAACCTTGTAGTAACGACGGTTATGAGTAATCTGGGTTTCATCAAATCAATGCAGAAACATGATATCAATGTAATTACGACGGCCGTCGGCGACCGTAATGTATTAAGCGAATTGCTCCGCCGCGGCGGAATAATCGGCGGCGAGCAGTCTGGCCATATATTGATGCTGGATAAAAACCATACGGGCGACGGGCTGATAACAGCCGTGAGCGTGGTTAATTTAATGAAAAGAAGCGGCCGGAAGCTGTCCGATCTGGCCCGATGCGTTCAAAAATTTCCGCAGGTATTAATAAACGTGGAAGTCAGCGGCGATAAAAATTCATATAAAACCGACGGCGATATAGTCGCTGAAATCAAGCGCGCCGAGGAGAAGTTTTTAAACCGCGGCCGCGTTCTGATCAGGCCTTCGGGCACTGAAAATATAGTAAGGGTTATGATCGAAGGCGAGAATAAAACCGAAATAACTAACGCCGCTGAAGATATAGCGGCTAAAATACGCGAAAAAATGTCGTGATGAATCTATGCAGAAGTGGTATTATGGTCTGATATTAAAAAAAAGGCATTCAGATAGCGCGGGCTTAAAAAAGATATATTCGAAAACGGTAATACGGCTTATGCTGTTATTGCCGCTTATTTCGTTTATGTCGGTTTTCTATTTTTTACGGGCTTTTCAACCGGCCGCGTTTGCCGCGGAGGCAGAAACCGATAGCGGCGGCAGGCAGTTTAAATTTTACGACGATATTAAAGAGCATTTCTTTATCGGCGGCGAGTTCTTACAAAAGAATAACTTCAGCGCCGCGCTCATAGAGTATAACAACATTCGTCAGATAGATCCGGCTTATATTGAAGGTTATTTTTATACCGCCAAATGTTATTTTAATCTGAAGCAATATATTCCGGCCGCTTATTACGCGGGCTTTACGATTTACATCGATCCGTCGAACCAGGA
>CAYTCW010000070.1:0-6054 GCA_964436235.1 uncultured bacterium | reverse complement strand
ACGCTTCAATACGACCTGGAGGTATTAAAAGAAAATATTCTGGGTCAGAAAGAATCGAATATAAAAGATACCGATTCACAGGCGCTTTTTGATATATCCGGCGAGTATTTCAAGATTAACAGGACCTATAAAGCGCTAGCGGTTTTTGAAAAGGCGTGCTATAACGACGCGGAATTTATCAAGAAAAAGGACGCGGCTTTTATTTCAAAGGCCATGAGCGAAATTAAAGAAAATATTAAAAAGGAGCCTAAAAATTCAGGCTGGTATTTTTATCTGGCATTTTTACAATTCGTCGAAGGGAATTACCGCGATTCGCTGTCTAATTTTTCATACGCGTCTTCGCTCGGGCTTGAATCAGATCTGCTGCAGCGATCTTTTAAATACAGCATGCTTTGCAAGCAATATATAAAAGCCATCGAGGCTAAGGAGATCGAAAAAGACGCGATATTAAAGGCGAGCGCTGACGCTTCGCTTTCTAATAAGATCGCCGAGGTTATAAAGCAGACCAACGAGGACGCCGATATTAAAACCGAACTCAGCGGCGGTAATAACGCAGGTGAAAGCGTTGACGGCGCTACTTCGCCAGCCGGCGAAAACGCGGGCGGCGAAGCGCAGCCGCCGCAGAATTTTACGGATATGACCAAAGAGCAGAAAATGTATTATTGTTATCAGCAGCGTAAAGCCATCGATGAAGGCGTTCAGAAGTATAACGAAAATAATATCGTTGAAATGAATTCCGAGACTTTTTCGCTTCAAAAGTTACGCGACGCGGGTTATATGACCACGGATGTAAAGTGTCCTGACGGCGGATCTTATTCGCTTAACCATAACGGGTTTGCCCAGTGCTCCGAGCACGGGTTATAAATGAGTTGATTATGAGCCAGTATATGGAACCGGCATCTTACGTGCCGCTTAAATGCCAGACGGATTACAGCGTTTTGCGCTCTTGCGTTAAAATCGACGAACTTGTCGCCTTCGCCGCCGCTCGCGCTCACAGCTATCTGGCCATATGCGATCTTAACACGGTTTCGGGATATTACGATTTTTACGCCAAATGCCGCCGCGGCGGCATTAAGCCGATCATAGGCGCGGCAGTCGATATATGCGATACGATCAATCAGCGCCGGATCAACCATCGAGTAACGCTTTATTGCAAAAACTACGGCGGGCTGCTTAATTTATTTAAGATAATCAATACGATCAATTTGCTGCCGGCCGCTGCCGGTAATAAGGCCCAGTTTATTTCAAGCGATACGGTTTTAAAATACAGTCAAGGCCTGCTGTGCGCATTTCCAAATATTTCTTCGGCGCCATATAAACTATTTTCAGCGAAGGAAGCCGGCGAGGCGGATAAATTTATAAGGCGTTATATGGAATCGTTCGGCCCCGACCGGCTTTATTTCGAACTGTGGAAAGACAGCGTCGCGCATGAAGACGACGCTAATCTTTTATTTTTAGAGCTGGCGAAAAAATATCCAATAAAGCCGGCCGCGGTCAATAACTGTCAATATCTTCTGCCGCGCGACCGATTGAAAGGGTTTGCCGCGGTCTATGCCATGAGAAACGAGATCAATTTTAATTCGGCATGTACCAAGTTAAGCTCCGCGGGCGAATTTCATTTTAAGTCGTCGCAGGAGATGTCGAAGGCTTTCGCCCACATTCAGGCCGCGCTCGATAATGCTAAGGAGCTGGCTTTCCGCTGCAACGTCGAGATAAATCCAGAGGGTTTTTTAATTCCGCAATATGCGGTTTCGGACGGCTTCAGCCAGCATGGTTATCTCGGCTTTCTCACCCGCAACCGGCTCGGCGATTTAAAAGATATTAACCGCGAGGCTTATGAATACAGGCTTTCGATAGAATTAGACATAATCGAAAAGCTGAATTTTTCATCGTATTTTCTTATCGTATGGGATTTAGTCAATTACGCCCGCAAGGCCGGAGTGCCGGTAGGGCCCGGGCGCGGTTCGGCCTGCTCGAGCCTTGTGTGTTATCTGCTCGATATAACCAAGATAGATCCGATAGAATATCAGCTCACCTTCGAACGGTTTTTAAATCCGGGGCGAGTTAAAATGCCGGATATCGACATCGATTTCGCATCGTCGGAACGCTATAAAATTATCGATTACGCGGTGGAAAAATATGGAAAAGACCGCGTGTCGCAGATTATCACATTCAGCCACTTCAAGCAGAAAGCTTTGTTTAATTCTTTAGTTAAAGTGCTTGAATTGCCCGATAATTTAATTAAAAATATATCGCCGCTGTTTAACCGCGCCGTGAGTGAAAACCCCGATATTTCATTTGCCGATATTTTTAAAAATACGATATTGAATAAATTTTATAATTCCGAGAGCAAAGTGCGTGATATGTGCGAGATATCGCTTCCGCTTTTAAATAATATAAAGCAGGTTTCGATTCACGCGGGCGGCATCGTCATATCGCCTTTCGGTCTTTTTGACAATCTGCCGCTGTCTAAGCCTAACGGAGAAACTAATGTTACCGCTGTTGAAATGAATGTTTTAAACGAGCTCGGATATCTTAAAATAGACCTTCTCGGCATTAACGCGCTCGAGAAAATAGAGCAGGTTAAGGCGGCGGTTATAAAATACCGCGGTATTACAATCGATATCGATAAAATTCCGCTCGACGACGGGAAAACATACGAATTAATATCCGCGGGAGAGACTTTCGGCGTTTTTCAACTCGAGACGCCTTTATTCAGAAAATTTCTGCCCCAGCTCAAGCCGGGCGGCATTAAAGAATTAGCGGCCGCCATAGCGCTTATACGCCCTGGCCCCATACAGGCGAATGTTTTAAGTGAATACGCCATGAGAAAGAGCGGCCGTTCGAAGATAGAATATCAGCTTGACTCTCTCGAGCCTATTTTAAGGGAAACTTACGGCCTGATCGTTTTTCAGGAGCAGATAATGCGTATAGCCACAGATGTTTTTGGCTATTCATATTCGGAAGCCGATATATTTCGTGATATAATGTCGAAAAAAGCCGAGGATAAGATAGAATCCGAGCGAGAAAACTTTATGCGCCGCGCCCGCGAAGCTAAGATCGATCTTAAAACTGCGGTTTCCATTTTTTCTTTGATATCTAAATTCGCTAAGTATTGCTTTAACAAAGCTCATTCGGCGGCATATTCGCGCGTGGCTTATTATATGGCTTATTTCATGGCTAATTATCCGCTCGAATATATGGTTTCTCTCTTAAATAACGATATACGCAACCGTGGCGTGGATTACAGCGTTAAGATCAATTTTTTAAAACGCAACCGTATTCCGGTTTTCGGAGCCGATATCAATCGCAGCGGATTGTATCATCAAATAGAAGAGCGGGGCGGCGTACGCGTTATGGTTCACGGCCTTCTCAGCGCGGCAGTGAGCTCGGCGGGCGCCCTTAATGAAATTATATCGGAGCGATCTAAAAACGGGGCGTTTCTGAGCGTAAACGATTTTTCCGCCCGGGTTATGGGAACCGCGGGCGGCCGCGTCAGGCTCGCCGATATCGAACCGTTAGTCAAAATAGGCGTTTTTGATTCGATAGCCGCTGGATTGTCGCGCGAAAGGATTATCGAAGAATTCAAAAATTTCGCGTTTACCAGGAAGCGTTCTTACGATAAAAACGAATCGGCCGGCCAGATTTCTATTTTCAGGCAGGGCGGCGATGCCCTGAAACGCGGCATAGGCGAAAGAAAATTTATGCCTCAGGCCCCTCCGGGAGAAAAAAGCGCGTTTTTTTTAGACGACGAGCGCAGCTGCGTGTTAAAGCATATAAACCGGCCGACGGTAATGGATATAGCTAAACTTTCGGCCGGCCTTAAATTAAATTATGGAAGCGTTTATAAATCGTTCGGCGAGATCATTAATTACGATCCGGGCGTATCGGCGCTCGATATTAAAGATCCGTTCGACGTTATCGATGAATATGTAATTAAAGTATTTGTTTCAGCGGAGCTTTTAGACCGGGTTAACGCACTCGCTAAAGGCGATATAGTATTTTTCGAATTCAGCGCAGCAAAAAAAAGAAGCGCTATCAATGATGATATCAACAACCAGGCGGGCTGGAACGGCGGCGCGGGCGAAACTATATTAGTATTAAATGATATAGTTTCCTATACGGAGGCAAGCTATAACTTTTCGGCAGTGATAAAGGCGGGCGCGTCGGATTTTGCCGGCGGCGACCTTATTTTAATTAAGCGGCTTACCGAGCGTTATACCGGCGGCATTCCTTTATTTATTAAAATAGGCGAATTAACCATAGCTACTAATAAAAAGATAAATTTTTCCGAAAAATTTATTAAAGAGATGCGCTCGATAGAAAAATTATCCGCTAATATGGAATTTTATATCGATATAAAGTAAAAAAATTTATTAATATACGATGAAAGGTTAAGGGATTGTTTTAAGTGCTTTCAATGATTAAAAAATTATTCAAAATAGATAGATCGGCTTCATCGCCGGTTAAAATATCGATCTTATTCTGCTACGATACTTTTTATAAGCCGGAAACGCGCGAAGAGCTCAACCGCGTGCTCATTCCGATAGTCGAGTTCGTGGATAAAAATCCGGATATATCAGTTAATTTTAAATTGAGCGGCGCGGCGCTTTCGTCGCTTTTATGGCATAATTATAAATTCGTCGAGAAAATGGTTTCAATGGTGGCGGCGGGTAAAATAGAGCTTTTAGGAAGCGGCTTTTCCAACTGCAGCCTGCCGTTAGTCGATAAAGAAGTCGTAATAGAGCAGGTGGCGTCTCATAAACAATATATAAAGCAGGTATTCGATCATCTGCCGAAGGGGTTTATATTCTCCCATGACTGCTTTTCAAAGGAAATGCTCGCGGTGATAGGCGAGAATAATTATAAGTATTTCGTTTTGCAGGACCGTTATTTCAATCAATCGGCCGTAAATTCGCTCATCGATTCATTTGAAAAGAAAAGCCGCGTTAATGAAGAGGCAATATCAAAACTTGTTTATATACCTAAAAAAATAATATCTGAGGGCCGCGATTTTTTTGCATTCAGCGAATTCAGCGAATTCGGCGAATATTTTAAAAAAGCGCTCGATGAAAATAATGAAAATATTTTCTATAAGTTCGTTCAAAGCGCCTTTAAGTCGTTTGAAAAATTCGACCGTGATTCGCTGATCACTCTGAAATTCGATTTGACCGATATTTCGAATATATCGCAGAAGCCGCTTTTTGAATTATCGAAAGTGCCGGAAATCATATTGAATTTTATGCGTTTCATAGCCGAAACTAAAAATTTTCGGGCGGTTACTTACGAAAAATGGCATGACGAAAATCATAACAGGATTGAAAACGATAATACTCACATATTAAATCCTTCGGGGCTCAAGCGTTCTTCCTGTTATAAAAATCCGGATTATTACGAAAAAGCGTCTTCGTCCGCGGCGTTTAAAAAGCGTCTGAACGCGGTTAATTCGTACGCGCAGAAACTTTCCGATTCAAAGAAGCTCTGCGCCGGCCTGATGCGCGCTGACAGGGAAAAGATAGCTTATAATCCAATCATAGAGCTGTCGAAAATGTCGGCTATGCTTTATCAGCATTCATTCGGCGCTTACGAAGAGCTGGATTCGCAGAGGGCTTTAGTAGATTCATTAAGCGACGCCGAAACGCATCTTAACTGCCTGAGCGAATTAAGGGCGAATAATAAAGGCGCATATACCATAGATATTAACGGCGGCGGCAGGGAAAATATAGTAGTGGTTAATGACAAGATATTCGTCTTATTGAATGACAACGGGTCTATTAATAACTTCATAGAGCTGGTCCGCGGCTATGAATATATAGGCGGAGGCGTTTCAAAACCTATTAACCGGCTTAACGCGCTTTACGATTTCAGGCCGGGCGAGGATTTTTATTCGTTAGATTCGCACGATGAAGAGGAGCGCGTCGAATATAAATATCAGCCGTCTCACTCTATTCTCGTCGACGCTCAGTTCAATCACAGAAACAGAAAGTTTGAAGTGGTAAAGGGGATGTCGCTTTTTAAGAATAAGTTCGTAACGCGTTATAATATTAAAAACAG
>CAYTCW010000069.1:20076-24043 GCA_964436235.1 uncultured bacterium | reverse complement strand
TTTTTTTACGGCAGAAAAATAATAAGATGCTTTTCTTCCATTTCTTTTAATATGCGGCGCGCATTTTCCGCCGCGCCGGAAATTTCGCGGTGCTTTTCTACTATAGAGGCTATAACGGCGCCAAGACGGGTTTTGCCGTCGCATAAAACGACGAGGTCACGCTCTAATCCGATAAATTTATTTTCATCTATAACCGGACGCGTTTTAAAATAAGCGCATGACGGCGTAATATCAAAAGTTCTGCATGGATAATAAGAATCTATATTTTCAGGCGCGACCGAAGAAGAATGGACGCCGCGCGAAAATATCATCATTTCGTAATATTCTTTGACTGAAAGGTCTTTTGAATAAATAAAACGTTGCCAGGAACTTGAAAGTCCGTATTTATAAGAAAGTTCGAAATGCCTTTTAATTCTTTCACGCGGCACCGCGCCGTTTTTATATAATTTTAACATCTGCGCCGCCGAACGCGACAGAAATTTATGCGCGGCCATGCTTATATCGAATCTTGAAAGCCCGTTAGTTTCGTTAACCGGAAAATCTTCAGTCGTTGTAAGCGAACCGTGGTCTAATATAGTTATTTCAAAATCGCCCGGACATTTAGAAATAGCCGTGCCGGGAAGCGGCATTATAAAAGTTGTCGAAATATCTATCATACCGGGCGCCGCGGCGTGAAGACCCTCAACGAATAAAGCCGTCCGTTCGAGCGTTTCATGAGTTTCATGCGTTCCGCCAATTATAAAATTACCCGCAAGCTGGTCCAGCCCGACACGGTAACATATACGGGCCACCTCTTCTATGTCCTGCGGGGTAATCTGTTTACCATAACGCTCGAGCGATTCTCTGCAGCCTGATTCCATTCCGATCTGCATACGCGCCATACCAGCTTCAACCATCATTTCGATAAGAATGGGATTTTTTGAAAGAAGCGCGGCGTGGCCTTCACAAAACCATACAAAATGCCTTTCTTTTCTGAGTTTAGAAAGCGCTTCGCAAAATCCTCGTATTCTCGGATAATTAAGCGTAAAAGTGTCATCGACGAACCATACATATTTAGCATCGGGGTTTTCATCGAGCCCGCGTTTTATCTCATCGATGACTTTTTCAATGCTTCGCAGCCTTAATTTTTTAGTATTGCCGCCTTCATAACAGAATGCACAATGAAACGGACAGCCGCGAGCCGATATAACCGAAATATTATATTTTTTTCTGTCACCGAGTTCGAATGAAGACGATGAAAGCGGATATGAATCTATCATTTCCGGAATTTCGCGCGGCTCGTTTACCCTGAATATACCGCTTTTATCGATATATACGAGGCCTTTAATTTTTTCAAGATCGCCGCGGCCGAAGCTGATGTATTCCATTAACTCCAATAGCGCAACCTCGCCGTCGCCGCGGACTATAAAATCACAATCCGAGTTTTTTATAAATTCTTCACCAAGATTAATTGCCTGGGGGCCGCCGACGATAATTTTCACGCCGTATTTCTTTTTAAAATAGCGGCTCATTTCTTCAACGCAGGACTGATTATCGTAATCGCAGTAAAATCCCGCGACCGATACCGGAGTTTTTTTAAATTCGGAGTCGAAAATATCGGCCGCGTCGGTAGTTATACCGGTGAAGGCGCGCGCGCGAAAACCTTTATCTTCAAGATATGCCGCCAGGCAGGAAATTCCAAGATTACCAAGGTGCTCGAATTTTCTTCCATAAACTATACGCTGAGCGTAAATAAGTATTATATATGGAGCCGTGTGCGCATCGCTCATTTATTTATTCTCCTGAAAACAAGTGTATTCTATACAATGCAGGCTTTCCATTTTTTCGAAAACCGGTTTAAAACTTCAAGTAATATATCAATTGTCATTTTATTTATCTTTAATTAAAATTTTATAAACGGACGCTTCCGGTTTGCGCCATAAGTTAAAAACGCGAATAAGCCATCCAGCCGTTATTTTCAAATTCCGAAAGTATGGCGGCCGCTTTAATTTCAAACTCGCCGCGGCAGTTAAAGAGCCGGCCGTATTTTTGAAACGCCCTTTCCATAACTTCAGATAATTTAATCTTTGCCGAGCATAATAAAAGCAATTCATACTCGAGCGGCGAAAGAACCCGCCCGCCGGCGTCTGGATAGCCTTCATCGAAGGAAACGCCGCTCCAAATTTCAAAAGTTCTCTGCGGCCGCCATGAAAGAAGCTCTCCGGGATCGATTTCATTGGAGCGCTTCAACGCGCCGCCGGCTATGAGAGTGTAATAATTATTTTTAACCGCGTTTTGCGGATAAATATGAGCTATCCAGCGCGAATAAACGCCATAATCGACCATGAGCCGGTAGCTTTGAATTATAGTTTCACGGGGCACACAGCCGTCTCTGTACATTTCACGCATTTCTTTCTGGACCGCCCTGTTAAATTCAAACCGCGCCGTGAGAAGATCTTCGAAATTCATGGACGCCGTTTCCGAAAGCGGTATATCTTCGAGCGAGTGATTTTCGCGCCGGCAGGTAGTTTTCATTCCGAATTTTTCGGGATCGAGCGTTATGGCGGTGCCCGGATATGGTATAAAATAAAAACCGGCCGTATCGAACCTGCCCGGCGCCGCCCTTAAAAGCGCTTTTACGAGGCTCAGGCTTTCTTCGATCGTCGCCGGACTTTCAATAGGGCCGCCTAATATAATATTTCCGGCAATCTGGGCTATATTGGCTTTTTCACACTCCGATACCACTTTAATTATCATTTCACGGTTCGTCTGTTTGCGGTATAATGAAAGCACCTTATCCGAGCCTGATTCAACGCCTATAAAGAGTTTAGCCATACCCGCTTCCGACATCCGGTAGAGCATTTCAGGATTCCTGACCATAGTTTGAACATGGCCTTCGCAAAACCACACAAAATCAAAGTCACGACGCAATTTGGTCAGGCCGTCGCAAAAGCCGGCAACCCTTTTCGGATTTAAAGTGAAGGTATCGTCGATAAAAAATAAATATTTGCACTGCGGATGGCGGGTGAAATGAGTTTTAACCTCATCGAGAACTTTTTCTACGCTTCTGTAACGGACTTTTTTCACGCCGGCGCCCTCATGGCAGAAAGCGCATGAAAATGGGCAGCCTCTGCCGGTCATAACCGGAAAACTGTTCCAGTTTTCATGGCCTTTTTCGAGGCGGAAATCCGGATGCGGAAATTTATCGAGATCTTCTATGGGCGGCCTGTCCGGCGTTTTAATGAATCCTTTTTCGGCGTCTATAAAAGAAATACCGTCTATCTCGCCGAATTTTTTGCCGCCCCGGAATTTTGAATCGAGCAGCTCGAGCAGAGCGTACTCGCCTTCACCGCGCACGACCGCGTCGCAGCGGGCCGCTTCAATGAATCCGGCGCCGAGTTCCAAAGCCTGCGGGCCGCCTATAAATACGGGAATCCCGTATTTATTCTTGATATCAGCCGAAAGCCCGCGCACGAGCGTTACATTTTCATAATCACAATAAAAACCTATACTTCTGGGAATACCGCCGTCCGCGGACGGTTTCATCAATTCGTCCGCCGTGCAGGCAAGGTCCATGCGAACTCCGGCATTATAGCCGCATTCTCTTAAAAAAACGGCGAGAAGATTAAGCCCTATGGTCAGCCCGCCGTTTAAAAAGCCGCAGTAATCTCTATGTAGATTAACAAGTAATATATCTAACGCCTTATTTTCTTCTTTTTTAATAATCATCATATTTTAACTCATTTTTAATTTATTCTAAATTCAATTTTACAGTCGTTCAATCAGCCGGATTACGCGCCTAAGTTTATAATTTAGAAAACAATATCCAGTATTTATTTTCAAATTCCGAAAGAATATGATTTACGGCACTTTTCAAATCATTAATATCATTAAAACAACGCTTGAATTTTTTATGAAGCATTTCGTAAATTTCACCGAGCGTCGATTTAGCGGTGCAGTAAATAAGCAGCTCGTACTCTAAAGGCGA
>CAYTCW010000069.1:0-19976 GCA_964436235.1 uncultured bacterium | reverse complement strand
TGATAGTTTCGACATTTTATTTAAAATATCCGATTTTATTTTCTGCGCGGCCGCTACATGCTCTTCGCGCCCGGCTTGATTATCAAAATCGGCATTTTTTAAACAGGCATCATCGTAATACGCTTCGAATACGCCGGGATACATATCGATCAATAAGAGCGCATCAGAGGCTTTCTTCATGACTGATTCCGCGGAACCGCGAAAATTTTGAGGCGCTATCCTGCCTGCTATTACATTAGCGCCCGCCTCGCGGCAGGTTTTGATAACGGCACGGTATTCTTCCAGATCGTCGCAGGCGTCCATTTCAATAACGGCTCTCGCGGCGCCCGGTTTTGAAAGTATCTTTAATTCATGATTACACCCGGGATCGGTATGTTCTAATATATTCACATTTTCTGATTTATTCTCACTGTAAGGCGTTTCCGAATAGCCTATCCATAAATTTTTTTCAAAAACCTTCATTATATTTAATGCCATCGAGCTGAATTCATCTTTAGAAGAGTAATTTTTGCGATATTCACCGAAAGTTTTATCTATTATGGCGCCGAGCGTTAAATCGCCGCGGCAAAGCGACAGCAGATCGTATTCTAAAGGTGAAAGCGCGTTTTTGCCTATTACGGGATATCCGCCCGTAATATCGATCATTTCATAAGCGTCTATACTGCATTGGGGATAAAGCCTTATAAGCGCCTCACGCTCCATATCGCCGGTAAAAATAAAACGGCCCGCCGCTAATTTTTTATAAAAATTATCGATGAATCTGTCCGTTGAAAATACAACCCTGTACCAGTTGCTTTCAAGACCGTAATTTTTATTGATCCTGAATTCATCTATTATTCTTTTAACCGGCACTAATCCATTTTTATAGGTATCGACCATTTTCTGCAGTATCTTTCTGGTAAAATCGCGTCTCATCGTGACTATCTGATCGCGCGAAAGTTTTTTTGTCTCGACCACCGCCATATCGCCTATAGAAGTGATCGAAGCGGGATCTAAAATTTTCAAGCCGTATTTTTTCGGATCGATAGTTATAGCCGTTCCGGGAAGCGGAATATAAAAAGTCGAAGTTATATCGGTCATCCCGGGGCCTATATCTATAAGTTTTTTCGCGAAGGCGGCCGTGCGGTTAAAAGTGGTTTTAGATTCGGCCGCGCCGCCGATTATCATATTGCCTGTAAGCTGCGGCAGGCCTATTTTATAAGCGAGCCGCGCCAGGGCTTCCATATCTTCTAAAGTCGCCTGTTTATTGTATAAATCGATAATGCCTGCGTCGCCGGATTCCATGCCGATCTGCATTCTGACCAATCCGGCCTCTATCATCATCGAAAGAGTATCGGGCCATTTGATCATAGCCCGCGGATGACACTCACAAAACCAGACGAAATCATAATCTTTTCTTAGTTTTGACAGGCCTTTACTGAATGCTTCCATACGGGCCGGGCTGAGCGTGAAAGTATCGTCGGCGAACCATACATACCTTATCTGCGGATTATACTCGAGCTCCTGTTTGATCTCGGCAAGAGAGTTTTCCACGCTGCGAAGCCGGACGCCGCCGGAAACGCTTCCTTCATAACAAAAAGCGCATCTGAAAGGGCACCCTCTTCCGGTAAGAATTGAAAAGTTTTTGGCGTTTTTACGGGACAACCCGTCGATACCGCTTTTTCTTAACGGCAGAAGATCGAGTTTATCGATAGGCGGGCGCGGCGGTATTTTTATAAAATTACCGTCACGGTCAAAATAACTCGCTCCGGCAATATCTTCAAGTTTACCGCGGCCGCGCAGGAAAAATTCGAGAAGCTCTAAAAGCGGATATTCGCCTTCACCGCGAACGACGGCGTCGCAGCGGGACGATTTCAAAAAATCTTCGCCGAGCGCGACGGCCTGAGGGCCGCCGATAAATACTCTGGCTGAGGTATTTTCCTTTACAAAACGGGAGAAACTCTCGACTGAAGAAACCGTTTCAAAATCACAGTAAAGCCCGACGGCGTCGAACGGTTTTTTATTACCGGCGCGCGAAAGTATCTTTACCGCTTCATTGACCGGGCCGGAAAAAACATAGGAAGAATATCCCTTTTCTTCAATAAAGGCCGCCAGGGCTTTTAACCCGAGCGGTTCGGTATTTTGATAGAGATTTCCCGTGCCAAGGCGGTTAACGTATAAAAGTAAAACATCTCCGTTCAAAACGGGAGTTTTTTTCAATATAACACCATTATCTTCCTAAATTTATTAAAATGAATGTTAAACCGACTCTTTCAGGTTTATAAATTCATAATATAAATATAAACTTTTACTTAATATCGTCAAAATTGGTAAGTTCTGAAAAAGTGATCGAATTATCAGTAAAATATGAACTGTTAATCAATCCTAATTCGTATTTAAAAGCCGCGAGCGATTTTGTGCATGCGCCCGCCGCGTCCACCAGATTGGCTTTTGCTATAATAAGCCTGTCTTGAAGGCTTATTAAATCTATCGACGAGCTGTTTCTTTTAGCGTATTTTTGAGACTCGTTCCTGACGCTTTTTTCATAGGCGTCAACTGATTTTTTAGCAGATTCGAGCGATTCAACCGATTTAATAAGGTCTGACAGCGCAATCGCCACGCTCGATCTTATCTGTTTTTTCATGGCGTTAATTCTCGCCGCCTGCTGGTCGTAAGCGGCCTTTTGTTGTTTCAGCCTGCCTTTGGCCGCATTATTGGCGCAGGGCCACTCGTAAATAAGCGAAGCGTTAGCATTAGCGCCGCTAAGATTACGGTTGAACGCTTTAAAAGCCTCAGCCTGTGAAGTTCCTTCAGATATTCCGTTATAGCCGCCGCCTATTTGAAGATCGAGCCTTGGTTTTATGGAATCTTTCGCTGAAACAAGGTTGAAGCCGGCCATTTCAAGACGCTTCTGGCCTGCCAGAAAATCCGGCCGGGTTTGAAACGCTTTATTAAGATAAACTTCAAGGCTTGAAAAATCGCCTTTTTTAACATGAGCCGCAAATGAAGGAAATTCATCGGCCGGCTTGAAAAGCGGCATAGGTTTTTCATCATATAATCCCATCAATAATTTTAATCTTTCACCCGCTTCATTAAGAGCGTTTTCGAATTGTATCTTCAGATTGATATTTTCATTTAGACTACCTACCAGAGCTGAAAGTTCTTCTTTATGAACCCTGCCTTTTTTAAAAAGCTCCTGCGCTTCATTCATCGTTTTTTGCGATTCGGTTACGGCCTGGTTTAAAATTTCGAGTTTACGGTAGATAACGCAATAATCCCAGTAAGCGTTAACCGTTTTTAGAACCGTAGCGGCGAAATTGGAATTATAATCCAGCCTGACAGCATCGAGCGAAGCGGAAGCTGATTTTTCAGGGGCCGTAGCGACTGTTCTGCCCCTGCCTTTAGCTAAAGGCATAGTTACCGATATATTAACGTTGCCCGTATTATGTCTTTTTTCGGTCGGAATTTTATTATCGAGCTCTTGAAGGGAGGATACGCTCACATTGTAGGTATTGCCCGTGCGTTTTTTTTGAGTGTAATTCAAATTATAACTTGTGTTAGTGCCTGCCGATTTATCGCCCGCATATTTATCGGTATCATCTGAAAACAGTCCTTTTTTACTGTTAACGTATGAAACCGAATTCGACACCTGTGTATCGAAAGCCGCCGAGCTCGACTGCAGGGCGCCTTCGCTGATTTCGACCTGCTTCGAAGAAATGAATAAATCGGTATTGTTCTCGATCGCCGTTTTAACCGCATATTCAAGGCTGATAATATTTTCATCAGCCGGAGCCGCAAGGCAATAGCCGCTCAAAATTAAAACATGGAATAGAAGTAAAAAAGATAGAGAGAATATCGTTTTAAACATTTTTTTTCCCGCCGCCGACATTAATACACCTCTAATTATAAAAATATTACCCGAAATTATATTTAGACGCCATTATACTTTTTTTTGAATTGAATGTCAATAAAACTTAAAAAACTTAAAAAACTTAAAACAGACTTTATTCAGGCGATATCACCATGAATCCGCCCCCTGACATTTCTCTTTCTTCATCAGACATGTCTCTTGCATCAAATCCCTTTTTCCACCGATATCCACTCTGAAAATAATATAATTTACTTTTATCGGGAACGGTATAATTGTATTTTTTACCGGTTGAAAAATATTTAGTAACTGTTATACTTTTAGATATGAAATCATTATCAGGCTTGCCTTTGAAAAAAGCGGGAGGAGGAGCGGTAAGGCTTTCATTGGTTCTTTTCCATATAAACATGGTTTTATTATCATATAAAACCTGACGGCCGTTAGCGGCGCCGTTAGCTTCATAAACGCACATCCATATCATATCTATTTTACTACTATAAACCCTCGGCATAAAAGTAAAACTTCCGGAAGGAAAATTAGTGCTTTCATTTCCGGAGGAAAAACGAATCTGGCCGCCATCAACAACGAGCGTCTCATCGCTTTCGCCGCCCGCACCGTCTATGACGGCATCCATAGCCGAGGGCGGAATAGAAATTTCAGCCGTCGAAACCGAGCCGGCTGCGGTAAATATATACGGGCCGTTGCCTTTAAAAATATATTCCTCTCCCGCTGGCGAAGGATTTACGTTTCTTTCTTCAAGAACTACTTTTTCATCAGATTCATTAAAAACGGAATTTTTTTCTTCTTCACAGGGCAAATTAGGCGTTTCAACGCCCTGCCTTATAGCTTCGCCCTTTTTTCCAACCTCGATGGAAACTGTTTCCCCCGCAAACAGAACCGCGGGCGCAAATACCGTTGCAGCGATAAGCGCAGCCGCGCAAAGAATACCGGCACGCGGCCGCCTACCTGTGAATATTGAATATAAATTCACTGTCTTTAATAAGTTTGGTAAAGTCATATTTTTCCACCTTTCCTTCCACTATTCTTTCTATAATTTTATTATCGGCGCTTTTAACATAAATTATTTTTTTGTTAACGACGCCGCCTTTAGGTATCAAAGTCATAACTTCAAGCTCATATCTTCCCGGCTGCGTTTCATTAAATGAAATAGCGCCTCTGAGATCACGCTTCAAATTCATTTCAAGTTTGGAACATAGCTGATAATATTGTTCCATAGCTTCAAGGCCTGCATCCGTAGAACGCGCATTATAATAAGCATAAAAAAGCGTTGACATGATAATTATTATTATCGATGCCACACTAAATGTTTCAATCAAAGTAAATGCACGCCTATTCGACATAATTTCTCCATTCGTCGCTTATCATAGTTCTATATGCGTTATTATAATTTTTTGTATCGGTAGGATCGAATTTTGCATTGTAATATAAACTGCTTATTACGCCGTCTTTAGCCGGAGATAAGTTAAGCGTTTTAGAAGCTATAAGTCCTTTAATTTTAAAAAACGAGGGAAGATTAATTTTACCGGAAACAGCGATAAGCGCCGCTTCTACTGTATCAGAAGTATTGAGGCTTATATTTCCTTTCAATGACATTAAAGTAAACGGCTCTCCGTTTTCAGCTTTTATCGCCCCGTTAATCTTTATATCGCCGTCACAGATAACGATGCCGCCCATACCGGTCCGCAGCGTCAAATTATCGGAAATAACGATGCCGTCCAATATTCTAACAACCCCTTTAACCATGAGTGTCCTGCTTTTCGAGTCATAGCGGCTTTTTAAAAAATCTTCACATGTTTTATAAGTATAGCCGCACTTATGCGCTATAACGCCGCCGTCGTAAAATCTCGAAAGATCATCGCCGTGATATACAAGACCACCCGCGTCATTTAACATTGTAATCCGGGCCTTATTAATATATTTAAAAAATTGCGCCGCAGATTTATTGACTTTTAACCTTGTTAATGTTGGAAATTTAGGATATTTGACCGCAATATCCGCGGGATCAAAATTCAGCGTTAGATTATCGGCGGCATTATTGAATTCGACGAGCGACAGGTTCGCCGCATTACAGGCCTCGCTGAAAATATCGCTCATCCTGCGTTTATACTTGTCGTAGTCATTATTAAAGTTTTCTTTTATGGCTTTTACCAAATTTTCACTGAGCTGACCCGGCCAGACGGCTGAATTGAAATCCGCCTGTCCAAGGTATGGAAATGGGGCGAAAAGACATGAAGAAGAATTGTAAACACCCTGCAGTAAAGCGTAATTTCTGACGGCGTCTCCTATTACAACTGAGGGCGAAAGTCCGGCCCGGGAGCCGAAAAGATTTATTCTGGAAGTAAGCGAGTACGCCGGGGCATTTTTACGAAAAAGCGCCTGTTTAAAGAGCGGTTCACCTAATTCTTTAAAAAGGCATGACTGCGTTGAATAATATTTTAAACCCGCTATTTCCGAAAATTTCTGCGGCGCGGTTATATCATAAAAATAATGACTGATTTTGATCGGAGCTTCACGAAGTTCATCGTTAGCCGCGGCGTGAGTCATATTAAATTCCCAGCGTGAATCACCGCCCAGATATATCCAGCCCTGCCGGTCCAGGATATCTCTTAAGACTTCGGGTTTTAATACTTTACGGCCGTCGAAAGAAACTCCATTATTAACTATGACCGGATATTTCAAAAAATTTGCGGCGGCGTTCGTATCCTCGACACAATTCAGGTTAAGACCCGCTGAAGATCTCACAAATAAAGTAAATTTTCCTATAATAGGCGGAAGGATATTCACCATCCTGCAGCGGGTAAAAGTACCCGCAGAGCATTTTGAATTTCCAACGCAGCATTTTACGCTCACGGCAAGAGTATAATCGGCCTCGAGCGGATCAGCCTTCATAAATGAATAGCCGCTGTCATTAGAATAATTAGACGCTTCGAAGGCACCAAGATAACCGCTGTCATAAAAAATCGGTTTCCATTTAGATAATTTAACGGTTATTACGATATTTTCAACGTCCGCAAAATTTTTAAGTATATAAGCGTTCAGGGATGTATCGAAGTTGAACTCGTGCTCGTAGGTTTTGAATTCACCCTTTTCATCGAGCAGATTATCTATTATTTTTCTGATATCTTTCGATGCTTTTTCCCGTTTTGGAAAAGTCTCCGGCGCCGGATTATTAATAAAATCAACGGCCTTCGAAATCAGCGTACGCGCGCCCATAAGACCGCTCATCGAGGCCTGATAGGAACGCTCATAATCGCCGAGCCGGGCGGCAACATTCAAATATTGCCGGGAAAAAAAGAGACGGGAAAAGGCAGTAAGCAGTATAATCGATATAATTATAATTGCAAGCGGAAGAACCATTCCCCGATAATTTTCGTTATTTTTTAACATCGATAAGCCCCTCGAGCGAGTATTCGTTAATTTTACCCGAATTTCCCTTCCATATAACGGCTATAACCACATGATAGAAATTCGATTCATCGAATTCTTCAAGATCTAATTTTTTTATTGAAACTTTTCTTATAAATTCATCCGAAGTTTTATCGGCGTGCAAATTTGCAAGTGATAAAGGCCCTGAAAGAGATTCATCGCGAACATTATCGAATTCCTCGATAGAATCCGATTTTAATGACCGCAGAGCCGTAATGTAGGCGCTGGCATAACTTGCGGCGCGTGATAATTTAGAAGCGGAAACGCTTGTCCGGCGGGCTGAGGACATCGTTAAAAAAATAGGAGAAATACTTATAGCAATAATCACTACAGCCACGAGAAGCTCAACAAAAGAAAAGCCGCGGCCGTAAATGCGCCCGAACCAAAGCGCCCGGCAGTTGTTTTCGCGGAGCACGCAGTTTTTTAATAAACGCGGTTTAAATATATGCTTTTTAAAGCTGTCCAGAGAAAAATCTATCACAAAAATACCTGTTTATAATTATGTTTTAAATATTTCAAAATCGATTCACTATATTCCACGGCCTGATGTTTCATTTTTTTCGGCAACCGTCAAGCCTTTTTTATTAATTAACTTGAGCGAAAAATCATATTTATCGACGGGTCTTGAAATTATTTTAAAATCAAACCTATAACCGCGCTTTACAGTGTCCGTAAAATCTAAAACCACTCTGTTAATTACGCCGTCATTTTTTATAATTTTTTCGGCATCCCATTCGTAAGTAATATCGCCTTCGGTAATAACGCCTTTTGAAGAGCGGCTCAGTCTCATTCGAACGGCGGTGCCGAATAGCATTATTTCAGACGCGTTACGAATTTCGTGTTTAAGGGCCGCGGAAAAATTTTCAAACTGCGAACTCGCATAATTTTTAATGCTCTCGTCACCGAAATAATTTTGTGAATAAACAAAATAACATAATGCTATAATAACGGCCATGCAGCTTATAACAGCAAGAGACTCGATCATAGTAAAGGCCGGGGAATAAACGGCTGAATCAGAACTGTGATTTAATTTAATCATATATTCGCATATTTTCATAACTGCCGTATAAATAAATGTGTAAAAAATATTTTCAATTTTACGCTTCATATTTATTTTTACACTTCGAACAATTTTGTACGAAATACATTGCATTATAATTAATTAGATCAAAAATGTCAAAGACTAATTTTAAAAGATTAAAAAGATTTTTTTGAAGTATTTATTGACTTTAAAGGTTTAGTTTGCTAACATTCCATAACATATCAGCTTGATCAATAATATAGGCTAAGGAGTATATAGTAATGAAAAGAACAGCTAAAAAGGTATTATTCGTTTTCACTTTAATCTTATTTGTTTCCTGTTCATTTTCCTTCGCTTTTTCAGATAATTCGGCGTTAAAAGCCGATAAAATATTTCTAACCGCTGAAAACAAAACGAAGATAGAAGCCATAGTCGATAAATATATGGCTAAAACCCAATCGCCGGCGGCCCTGCTTGGCGTGTGGGCGCCGGACGGCGAAATGACCATAGTAAAAGGCAAATCCGATTTAAAAACCGGGGCCGACGCTAAAATAACCGATCGTTTCCGTATAGCCAGCGTTACTAAAACCTTCACCGCCACTCTGCTTTTAATGCTCATCGATAGAAAAAGTTTAAGCCTCGACGACAAACTCTCTAAATTTTATCCCGACTTCAAAAATGCCGATAAAATAACTATAAGACAGCTTCTCGACCATACCAGCGGAATTCCTTCATACACCGCAATAAATGAATTCGATAAATTCGTCAAACCAGAACCTTTAAAAAAATGGACAAACGAAGAATTGTATAAAATGATTGAAAAAGCTGAGCCGGACTTCGAACCCGGAACCGGCTTTAAATATTCAAATTCAAATTACTTATTGGCCGGCCTTATAATCGAAAAAGTATCCGGAAATAATTACTCGGACGAGCTTAAAATGAAGATATGCGGCCCGCTCGGCCTCAAAGACACTTATTACGCCGTAACTCCGCAAATAGAAGGCCCGCACTTCCACGGATATGAAGGTACGACCGACGTATCGTTATTCGATCCATCCGGCCCCGGCTTCGCCGGCGCGATAGTTTCCACTCTCGGCGACCTTAAAATATGGGCCGAAGCATTCAGCGAAGGCAGATTGATTTCAAAAGAACTCCGGGAGCAAAGCATAAAATTCATAGTAGAAGACGGATATCCGCAGTGCGGTTACGGCCTTGGAATGATGGCCTGGGGCTCTTTTTTCGGTCACAGCGGCATGATAAAAGGCGGATGCGTCGTAATGTTTCGCGACACGAACGCCGGCGTAACCATAATATGTATGTATCCGATGACCGCTGATTACCTGAAATTAGCCACTGAATATACTTTTAACGAAACAGCCGATCTGCTGATACCGGGTTCGTATATGAGAAGCGTAAAAGCGCACAGCGTGATAAAAAAATAAATAAATGGAGGCAGTATGAATAAAATTTCCAGATTATCACTCGTATTAATTTTAACGCTATTCACCCTTATATGTTATTTCGGAGTTTCGCAGGCGGCCGGTGAAGAAGTTATAAAAGAAGATAAAAAAGTGATGATGAACGAAGATATCAAAAAAAAGATAGAAGCCATACTCGATAAGCACATCGCGGAAAGAAAAGCGCCGGCGGCGATACTCGGAGTATGGACGCCTGACGGCGAAGCGGTCGTCGTAAGAGGAAAATCCGATCCGAAAAACTCAACGAAAGCTAAAACTACGGATCTTTTCCGTATTGCAAGCGTTACTAAAACCTTCACGGCCGAACTTCTGCTTATGCTCGCCGATGAAAAAAAATTGAGCCTCGATGATAAATTATCTAAATTCTTTCCCGAATTAAAAAACGCCGATAAAATAAAAATCAGCCAGCTTCTTAACCACACAAGCGGAATCCGTTCTTATACGGTAATCGATGAATTCGATAAATATGTAAAAAGCGAACCTTTAAAAAAATGGACGAGCGAAGAACTGCTTAAAATTGTAGCTAAATCCGAAGCGGATTTTGAACCGGGCACAGGATTTATGTATTCTAATTCAAATTATTTTCTCGCCGGCCTTATAATAGAAAAAGTATCAGGAAATAAATTCGCCGACGAATTACATAAAAAAATCTGCGTTCCGCTCGGAATGAAAAATACTTACTACGCCGAAGGCCCGCAAATAGAAGGCGCTTATTTTCACGGTTATGACGATACCCTCGACGTTTCGCTCTTCGATCCGTCAGGTCCTAATTTTGCCGGCGCTATCGTATCTAATCTCGCCGACCTTAAAATATGGATTGAATCAATAAGCAAAGGAACTCTGCTGTCGAAGGAAATGCAGGCGCAGCGGCTTAAACTCGTCGGTTCCGAAAAAAACCCGGAATCCGGCTACGGCCTCGGAATAATGTCGTGGGGCTCTTTCCTCGGCCATAACGGCGCGATAACAGGATACACCATAGTCGCGCTCAGCAGCCCTGAAGCCGGCGTAAGCATAATCTGCATGATGCCGATGTGCGCGTCTAATTTACAGGGCGCGCCTGAACAAACATTCAAAGAAATCGCTGAATTAATAGCCCCCGAAGCTCTTCATACTAAATTAAAATTTGATACGGTTATAAAATAAATTATTTATAAATAATTCATACAGGGAGAGTAAAATTATGTTTAAAAAAATCTGCTCAGTTATTCTGACGTTGTTCATCGCGGCTTCACTTCAATCAGCGGCGCTCGCATCTAATCCGGCTAAAAACTCCGCCGTTAAAGATTTAAAATATAAAAACACTATTACGGCCGCCCGCGAAACCATGTGGAAAGCAATCACTACCGGCCACGGCAGCGGAGCGTCGGTGGCGGTTATAGACCGCGGCAGAATAATTTACAGCGAATCTTTCGGCGTCGCCGACCGCGCCAAAAACTCTCCGGTAAACAAATACACAAGATTCAACATAGGCTCGACGAGTAAAATGTTCGTTACAGCCGCCGTTATGATTCTGGTGGACGAGGGTAAAATTCATCTCGACGATCCGCTTGTAAAATATCTCCCCGAATTCACCATGAAAGACCCGCGCCATAAAGATATAACCGTGCGAATGTTATTCAATCATTCATCCGGCATGCCGGGCACAAGCACGCCTACCGGATACGAAGTTGACGGCGACACTCACAAAATTCTGCTTGACTGCCTTAAACGCGCCTATCTCAAACACGATCCGGGCGCCATGTCGATGTATTGCAACGACGGCTTCACTCTGGCTGAAATTCTCGTTGAAAAAATTTCCGGCGTTAAATTCATGAACTTCGTTGAAAAACGTATATTCAAACCGCTTAATATGTATAACTCCGGCGCGAGCACCGGTGAGCTTCAGCCCGCTAACGCCGCGTTTTACTATGAAACCGCAACCGGCAAAAAACATCCGCACGAAGTTATGATGGTTTACGGCGCAGGCGGAATTTCTTCGAACGCCGAAGACCTTTGCAGATTCGGCTACAGCTTCTGTGACGGCAGCCGCCAGATACTTTCGAAGGCATCGCTCGCCGAAATGCGCAAAACCCAGCCGACAAAATTTTCTGATAAATTAAAAGGCCCGCAGATGATGCAGGAAATGGGCTGGGAATACGTAAACTTAGCCACATACGCGCCTCAGGGCGTTCAGGTTATGTCTAAAGGCGGCAATACTACCTACAATTCTTCATGTATGCAGGTAGTGCCGGCGGAAGGTATAGTAGTAGCCGTTATAATAGCGGGAAATGCCTCCGGCGAATCGCTGGCAAGGCCAATACTCGACGGTATAATCAAAGATAGAAAGTTAGCCGAACCGAAAAAGGCGGAAGTTATAAAACCGGCGGAAGCTAAAGTCATACCGGCTGAATATCCCGCCATTTATGAAGGCTATTACACCAACGATTCTAGAATATTCACGCTGAAATTCGACGCTGAAAAAAAAGGATTCGCAATTTATCCCGCGGTAACGGTTTGCGAAGCTGCGGCTGTGAAAACGACGGCGGACGAAAAAGGCGGCGCCGCAAAAAACGCCATCCAGCCTCTTTATACTTTCGTTTATGACGGAGAGTTTTTTCATAATTACGAAAATAAGATAAAATGCTACCTTACCGATGTAAATGGGGCAAAATATATTATTACAAGCAATATAGCCGATTATGAAGTGGATTCAATAATGTTTCAAAAACTCGAACCGGCCGTCAATCCTCTTTCAATGAGAACAGATTTAAACGGTAAAACATGGCTTTTTAGAAATTTTAAACCTTATATAGTTTACGGCAACGCTAAGCCGATAACCTCTAATTTAATAGAGGGCCTTCCCGGATATATTGATTTCATGGGTACTAAAAAAATTGAAACCAAAGATTTCGCGAGTATCGCGGCAACGGCATTCCGCGATCAAATGGAACTTTACCTTGTTGAAAATGACGGTGAAATATGGGCGCAAATGGGATTCTGTCTTCTTTCTCAAGATTCCTGCGCTAAAAAAGTTTCAACGGGCATGAACTGCCTTTTTATAGGCCCTAAAAATTATAACGAATGGTTCAAACTCGAAAAAGGCGCGATACTCAATTTTGAAATACCTTATAAAGGAAGGGTTATAGTCGTTAAAAGCGAAGCGCCGATCTTCGACAGCGCGGTTGAAGAAAACAAAGAAATTTACGCGCCCGAAGACAGTTATATTTTCTGCGCGGGAAGATTCGGCGACGTATTTAAAGTAAACGCCAAATAAATGATAAATAATAAAAAATAGATGACAGATGATAGTTAATAGTTAGTTGATTCTTGATTCTTGATTCTTGATATTTAAAATATCAACTGTTAAATTTTAAATACTATAAAATCCGGATGGTATATAAAATGGACATTATGAAATGCCGCCACTATGAACGAATTATCAGAAACGCTCCTTTCGGCTGCGCTAACAGCAGAATAATAGTCGATGAAAATGGCAAAGCAGTCGATTATGAATTTATAGAAGTTAATAAAACATTCGAAACCATCGCCGGCGTTAAAGCCGCCGATATTATAAACCGCAGGGCGTCTCAGGTTATCGCTGATTTTTCGGGCAGCGGATTTGACTGTATTTCAATTTACGGCCAGGTGGCCATGACCGGCGAAGTCAGTGAATTCGAACAATATTTCAAGCGGCTTAATAAATGGTATAAAATACAAGTTTATTCATACGAACACGAATACTTTGTAACGGTATTCATGGATATAACCGGCCGGAAGGAATCTGAAAATAACCTTCTTAAACTCAAAGAACAATTCGAACTTGCCGTTGACGGGGCTAACGAGGGAATATGGGATTGGGATATATCTACCGGCAAGCTTTTTCTTTCAAAACGCTGGAAAGAAATGCTCGGTTATGAGCCGCATGAATTAAAAGATGAATTTGAAACTTTTGTCTCGCTCGTTTACGAAAAAGACATAGACCGCGTCAGCGAATATGTGCAAAAATATCTAAACGGCGAAATAAAAAAGTACGAAATCGAATTCCGTATGAAACATAAGGACGGTTCGCTGCGATGGATACTCGCCAAGGGTGAAGCTATCAGGGCGGAAGACGAACGGCCGTACCGCATGGCCGGCTCGCACAGCGATATTACCGATAAAAAAAACGCCGAGAAAGAGCTGGTTAAAAGCCGGCGCCGCTTAGAACTTGCCATGGACGCCGCCGATCACGGTTTCTGGGACTGGGATCTAACCACCGGCGAAACCTATTTCAGCTCTGTGTATTATACGATGCTCGGTTATGAAAATGGCGAATTGCCAATGAATTTCGATACTTTCAACAAACTGATCCACCCCGACGATAAAATATCAGTCATGCCAGTTATAGAAAAAAGCGTCGCCGAAGGAAAGCCCTATGAGGCCGAATTCCGGCTCTTATGCAAAGACGGCTCCTATAAATGGATACGCGGCAAAGGCAAGAGCTATTATAAAGACGATTTAAATAAACCCGTAAGGGCCGTAGGACTGCATATCGACATAGACGAAAAGAAGAAATACGAAAATAAACTTCTCGAAAACGAGGAACTGCTCAGGCTCACTTTCGAAATTACGGGCGAGGGAATATGGGACTGGGACATATCCAGCGGCAAAACCTATCATAACAGGCGCTGGTGCAATATACTCGGAATTAACGATTCCGAGCTCGACCATTCTTTTGAATTCTTCGCCGGCAGGCTCCATCCTGATGATGTAGAAACCGTCATGATAAAAGTGAACGAAGCGCTTATCACCGGAAAATATTATGAAAGCGAACATCGCATGGTAAGAGAAGACGGTTCGATAGTATGGGTGCGCGACCGCGGCGGCGTCGTGAGTAAAAACGAGGCCGGAGAGCCGCTCCGTATGATGGGGAGCATCGCCGATATCACCGAGCGCAAAGTTTATGAAGAATCTTTGCAGGCAAGTGAAAGCAAACTTAATTCTTTTTTTTAGCAATCGCTTGTAGGTTTCTTTTTTATGATGCTCGACGAACCGGTCGAATGGAACGATTCTATAGATAAGCAAAAAACGCTCGATTACGTTTTTTCGCACCAGCGTATAACTAAAGTTAATAAAGCCATGCTCGACCAGTACGGCGTGCCGGAAAAAGAGTTTATAGGCATGACTCCGAAAGATTTTTTCAGCCACGACATGGAACACGGCCGCGAAGTATGGCTCAATTTTTTCGACAGGGGCCATTATCATTTCGAGACCAATGAAAGGCGTTTCGACGGCACGCCGATATGCGTTCTCGGCGATTATATATGCCTTTACGATTTTAAAGGAAGAATAACGGGACATTTTGGCGTGCAGATAGATATAATCGGCCGTAAAAATATGGAAGACGCTCTGGTTACGGCTAAAGAAACCGCCGAAACGGCGAGCCGGGCCAAGTCCGATTTTCTGGCGAGCATGAGCCACGAAATCCGAACGCCTTTAAACGGCGTGATCGGATATACCGATCTTTTACTTCAAACCTCTCTCGATGATATTCAAAAACAATATGCCGAAAGCGCGAATATAGCCGGAAAAGCCCTGCTGGATATAATAAACGACATTCTCGATTTTTCAAAAATAGAAGCAGGTAAACTCGAGCTCGACTTGATAGACGCCAATTTAACGGAGCTGGCCGAGCAGACGGCCGATATTATCAAATTCCATGCGGAGCGTAAGGGCCTGGAACTTTTGCTCGACATACCGCCCGATATGCCGGCGGTGGTTAAAATAGACCCGGTGAGGTTAAAGCAGGTGCTGATAAATATTATCAGTAACGCCGTTAAATTCACCGAAAAAGGCGAAGTGGAGCTTAAAATAATTTTTACGCCTGAAGGCGGCGAAAATAAATTTAACAATGTAATTAATAAAGGCCGGTTTGATTTTTTCGTAAGAGACACCGGAATAGGAATAACGGCCGAACAGCAGAAAAAATTATTCAAAGCCTTTATTCAGGCGGATAACTCTATCACCCGTAAATTCGGCGGCACCGGCCTCGGCCTCACTATATCCAACCTTCTTGTTGAAAAAATGGGCGGCACGATAAAAATAAAAAGCGAGTACGCCAAGGGTTCGACTTTTTATTTTTCGATAGAAGCGGATTATATCAAAGACGGCGCCGCGCAGGAATTGCACTCGCTTATACCCGTGAAAAAAGTTTTAATAATAGATGATAACGAAAATAACCGGATAATACTCGAGCATAATTTAAGGCACGCCGGAATCGATTGTACCAGCTGCGATAACGGTCTTTCAGCCCTGCAAATACTTGAAACTACTCCATTCGACCTTATAATAGCCGATTATAATATGCCCTATTTAAACGGGCTTGAAACTATTAAAATGGTAAGGGAAAAACTCGGCCTTACGCCGGATATTATTCCGGCCATATTGCTTCACAGTTCGACGGACGATCATCTGATACGCGCTGAGTGTAAAAAGCTCGGAATCGATTTTAACCTGTCTAAACCGGTCAAGGCGCGCGAGTTATTTCATTATTTAAAAAATATACGCTCGAAAGAGAAGATACAGCAATCTTTGCCGGCTGATGATAACGAAAACATAGAACCTGTTTTAGATGAATCATTGCGGCCTTTCATCGTTTTAATAGCCGAAGACGTTCAGATGAATATGACGCTGATTAAAATATTAGTTAAAAAAAATATACCTTCGGCCGAGTTAATTGAAGCTGTGAACGGAAAAGAGGCGGTCGAAAAATATATAAGCCATAAACCTGATTTAATTTTAATGGATATACAGATGCCCGAAATGGACGGCGTCGAAGCGGTTAAATCGATACGAGCTTTTGAAGCCGGATCGCTCGAACGCGTTGCGGTAATAGCGCTTACGGCGGGCGCGGTAAAAGAGGAAAAAGAAAAATGTATGTTGGCGGGCATGGATGATTTTATAACAAAACCGGTCGATCCGGCTCTACTGCGTAAAACTCTGGATAAATATTTAAAGCGCGGGCGAAGCGGCAAAGACACCCATGAAATAGAAACTTTAACGACGGACGTAAAAATTAAAAAACCGGACGAATCTATCAGCTTTGATAAATCAGGACTTATGGAAAAAGCCGATAACGACGAAACGCTTTATAGAGAATTTTTAGAAATGAGCTTTACGAGCTCCGTAAATTACGTGGAAGCATTAGGCCGATGCATACCTGAACTTAATTTTAAAGAGATACATAAAATATCGCACTCGCTTAAAGGCCTCGCATTCACTTTCGGTTTCAACCGTTTAGCCTCGATGGCGGCTGAAATAGAATTAAACGACGAAACGGATATCGATAAAATCGCAAAAATACATGGCGATATGAAAGCTGAAGTAATTAATATTGAAAATAAAATTAAAAACGACGAAGATAATAAATCGATTGTGTAATTATCTCGTTTTTTAATAAGATAAAACTTTATGAAGTTAGTAGAATCTTATAAAAAATTATACATAGGCCTTTATCTGTTGTTAATACTTTCGATAGTAGCGGCGGACCGGCCGCTCGAGCTGTTCGAATCGTATTCGCTCATCGACATTGGCAGCATAAAAGCTATAATCGCGAGGATATCGGAAGTAAAAAAAGAAGAATTGAAAACGAGCGGCGTAAAAACTTTCGGCATGCGCATCGGTGAAAATGTTAAATACGAACTTCCTCTGCCGGAAGACGGCGCCGGTAAAACCGTTCAAAACGACTTGCAAACATTAGATACCGCTGACACTGCCGAAATTCATGGCGTCATAAAATCTCATCGAGGCGGCGGTCCTGTAATGAAGGGCGACCCGCTGCTCGACCAGAATAATTACGCCTTCAAGATGTCAACCTCGCAGGGGCTTGTTGACGTGCTCATCAGCAGCCGCAGCGGGGGAAGTTTTTCGATTTCCTTTGAAAGAAGTTTTGAAAAAAAAGGCGTTGAAAAATATCCTTTTTTATATTTTTTAAATAAATATTTCACGGTTTTCGCGTTATGCGTAATATTGTTGTTAAGGCTTCTGCCGCTTTACTCTTTTAATTTCTATGGAAAGGCGGCGGATATCAACCGTATTGAAAACATTATATCGGGCCTTCCGCTTTTCGTGCTTTCACTCGTCTGGACGGCCGGTTTAATAAGGTTCGGAGTTAACCTTGCGGGGTGTCACGCCGTACTCGGAAGTATTCCAACGGCCGTGCTCCTGCTGTTTGCGGTGTCGCTGACCATGTTTATTGCACTGACAAGCCTTCTCACTATGGGGTTCACTCATGAATATATCAAAAAATATATAGCCGCGCCTTTTTTTGAAAAATACAATCCTTACGGCGTCAGGCAGGGAACCTCGATAAGCCTTTCTATAAGATTTTTCATAATAATATTTTCAGTTGGAATGGCGCCTACGGCCATAGGACTATATCTTCCACTTTCATTCAACACCGGCATTTTAAAAGGGCTTTCGTCTATCACAACCGTTCTGGATAATTTTGAAATACTCATTCCGATATTGATAACGGCGTTTTTTGCGATGTATTTTTTCGCGATGCAGATCGCTTCGATGTTCTCGTTCAGAAAAAATATAATAGTGCCCGTCAATAAACTGATCGAGCGGATGAAACTTGTAGCTAAAGGCGATTTCAAGTGCAAGACCTCAGTTCTTTATGTGGACGAGATAGGCCAGTTGAAAGGGCATTTCAACTCGATGCTCGACGGGCTCGCCGAGCGGGAGAAGATTAAAGACACTTTCGGCCGGTTCATGTCGGTCGAGATCGCCGAAAAACTTCTCAATGAGAAAAAAATTAACCTTATGGGCGAGGAGATTGAGGCCACTATTCTGTTTTCGGATATCAGAGATTTCACGCCGCTCAGCGAAAAATTAAGCGCGGCGGAACTCGTCGATTTTTTAAATCTTTACTTTTCGCATGTCGTAAAACCTATCCACGCAAACGGCGGCGTCGTCAATAAATTTATAGGCGACGCCGTCATGGCCGTTTTTGCGCCCATATTCGGCAGCGCCGGCCATGAAGAAGCCGCGGTCAGGGCTGCGCTTGAAATGAAGCGAGCTCTCGCTGAATTCAACGCGCTCGAAAAATATCCGGCCGTAAAAGCGGGTATAGGCATTCACCGCGGCAGGCTTGTCGCCGGAAATATAGGCACCGAAGAACGCATGGAGTACACCTTCATCGGCGACACCGTCAATATAGCCTCCAGAATAGAAACCGAGACGAAAAATTTTCAGACCGACATTTTAATGAGCGAAGACGTCGCAAATATTATCAATAAAGATAATTTTAAAGGATTCGATTTCGTTAAACTCGGCCCTGTGGTAATGAAAGGAAAGTCCGTGCCGCTATCGCTTTACGGCATAAAATCTTGATAATAATTTTGCTTTGAAAATCAATATGGCAAAAACATTCCGGACGGCTATATTATCCGGACGGAATATATTCCTGAATATTTTTAGGCAGAATCAGATTTTTCTAAAATAAGAGATATCAGGCATAGCGTCGATTTTAAGAAGAAGGCGAAAGTTACAGATATTTTTCCATCCGGATGTCTTTATACCATTTTCCCTGCCAGCAGGTGAAGTTTTCGAGAACTCCGATCTCGGTATAACCGGCGTTGCGATAAAGCCTGATGGCGTTATGGTTGAATTCGAAAACGCCGAGTTCGATCCGGCTTAATTTAAGTTTTCTGCATTCGTCTTCGATAAATCCAATCGCTATTTTTCCTATTCCGCGGCCGCGAAATTCCGGCCGGCCGATAGTAATACCTATCCATGCGGTGTTTGCGACTTTTTTAAATAATTGAGGCGGATCGATTTGTATTGAAAATTCACCTGCTTCTATACCGTCAACTAATATCATATAATGATGCGCGTCAATTTTTTGGCTAATATGACTTGACAGCTCTTCCGCCGTCACGGTGGAAACGCCTTCACCCGTAAAATCCGGTGTGGCGAGGTGTTTTATAGACTCATCATTGGCCCATTCGGCTATAAGAATAAAATCGGCGAGCGCGTTATGATCGACTTTACGATATGTGATATTCATAGTCCCGGCTCCATTATTATTACTGTCCAGAATAAAATCTTAATAAAAAATTATTGAAAAAACCTTTTGTATTTACGATAGTCTTATTAATTAAATAAATAAATAACTTAAGTTTCGCACCCCAAAAAGCGCATAAAATGGTTTTACCGCTCT
>CAYTCW010000068.1:5235-24061 GCA_964436235.1 uncultured bacterium | reverse complement strand
GGGGCATAGGGAGGGAGAAAGGGTTGCTAACCTTTTCTCCCTCCCTTCAAAAAAAGAAAAAAAACGGAGGAATAAAAAAATAAGAAAAACAGTTCTTGACAATTTGCTCAATTTTGTTATATAATTTACTGACCTAAAATTTTAATTCGACAGGAGAGTGAGTTATGCCTAATCCAAAGCATAAACATAGTAAAACAAGGAACAGACGCGACAGAGCGGTATGGTCAAAAAGGGTAGAAACAGCTAAAACGATATCGACCTGTTCAAATCCCGAATGCAAACAGCCGGTTCTTCCTCACCACGTATGCCTCGCTTGCGGCAATTACGGCGGAAAAAAAGTTATTGAAATCAAAGAAAAGAAATAACGGCGGGTTGTCAAACTATCCGTTACCGGTAAAAATTTAATACAAGGGAAGGATCTTCGTGAAAATAGCGGTTGATGCAATGGGCGGCGACCACGCCCCGGACCAGATCGTTAAAGGCGCGCTGGAAGCGGCTGAAACGATGCCCGGCGTTGAGTTGATTTTAGTCGGCGACGAAGAAGCCATTAAAAAAGTCGAAGGTTTTAAAGAACTTGCCAACGTTTCGATAAGCCATGTTGCGGGCGTTATTTCTTTTAATGACGGCCCTGTTTCGCGTTCGCGCGAAAACACCATAGCGGCCTGCTGCAATCTGGTCAAAGAAAAAAAAGCCGACGCTTTTGTTTCAGCCGGTAATACCGGTGCCTGCATGGCTGCGGCGGTCATCAACTGGAAAAAAATCAACGGGATCGACAGGCCCGCTATTCCGACTCCTATTCCCACGCCGCACGGCGAGGTTATTTTGATAGACGCCGGCGCCACGGCCGATTGCAAGCCTTTAAATCTTTATCAGTTCGCTATTATGGGCGCCATTTACAGCGAGCGCATATTCGGTCGTAAAAACCCGCGCATAGGGCTGCTTTCTAACGGCACTGAAGACCGCAAGGGCAATAAACTTACGCTTGAAACTTTCGGGCTGCTTAAAAATTCGAAGCTGAATTTTATAGGCAATGTAGAGGGCTCGAGCGTATTTAAAAACATATGCGACGTTATAGTATGCGACGGATTCACCGGTAATGTAATGCTTAAAAGCATCGAGTCCACATGTGAAATGATAATATCCACCGCTAAAAAAATGATCGGCGTCGTGGCCGGCGCTTCCAATGAGGCTCAGGGCGGAGCGGAATCGGCGCCGTCACCGGTTTTAAAGGTAATAGGCGAACTGCAGAAAAAATTAGATTATGCCGAATACGGCGGGGCTCCGCTGTTAGGCGTTCCGGGCACATGCATAATATCGCACGGCTCTTCGAAGGCCAAGGCCGTTAAAAACGCTGTAGGCGTCGCTAAAAAGTTCGTCAGCGAAAAAATTAATGAAAAAATAGAGCAGGACATCGCGGGTTTATTTTAGCGCCGGTCTTGCTTTTTTGTTATACGCTTTCATATTATTTTAAAGTTATGATTTATGTTCATTTAAAGTAAATGGTTTCAGACCGGTTGTTTTGCCGCTTTTATTTAGAGTTGAAAATATAATTACTTGAAATCTCGAAGGGAGTTTTAGCTTAAATATTATGAGTAATAAAATCGCTTTTGTTTTTCCTGGACAGGGTTCGCAATACAGCGGAATGTGCGCCGAGCTTTACGCGGCTTATAATGAAGTGCGCGAAGTTTTCAACGAAGCTCAGTCTGTGCTCGGTTATGATCTTGCAAAGATGTGTTTCGAAGCGCCGAACGAAACTTTAACTCAGACTATAAACGCCCAGCCGGCTATTTATACTATGTCGGTCGCCTGTCACAGGCTTCTTTCATCGCGCGAGATCGGCGGCAAAAAAATAATTCCATCGGCCGTCGCCGGTCACAGTCTCGGCGAATACAGCGCGCTTTGCGCCGCTAACGTTTATTCGTTCGCCGACGGTTTAAAATTCGTTTATAACCGCGCGAAGTTCATGCACGAAGCCGGCCAGAATACACGCGGCACGATGGCTGCTATCGTAGGCATGTCCAAGCCTGAACTCGACGAATTATGCCTCGAGGTTACTAATGCCGGAAATTATGTCGCGGTAGCTATTTTCAATTCACCGGAGCAGATCGTTATATCCGGCACTATCGAAGGCGTCCGCGAAGCCGGCGAAAAAGCTAAATCTAAAGGCGCTTCCGTATTTCCGCTGTCGGTGTCCGGCGCGTTCCATTCGAATATCATGAAAGGCGCGGCCGACAATCTTATGAAAACGATGGAAGAAATCAATTTTTATCAGCCCGATTATCCTGTGGCCATGAACGTTCTCGGCAATCTGACTAACGATACGGCCACTATAGCCGACGCTATAATCCGCCAGATTTATCAGCCGCTGCTGTGGGTAAATTGCGTTAATGCTTTATACGATATGGGCGTTCGCACCATGATCGAACTCGGGCCTAAAACTGTTTTAAAAGGTTTAGTCAAAAAGATCAACCGTGAAATTACGGTTCTTAATATCGAAGATATCAAAACGTTTGAAAAAACGCTTGAAACGCTCGAAAATACTCAAATGGGAGAAATAACTAATGGAAGGTAAAAAAGTAGCTTTAATAACCGGCGGCGCTCGCGGTATCGGAAAGGCGATAGTATTTGAATTTGCAAAGGCCGGCTACGACGTGGTGTTTACTTATAATTCCAGCGTGCCCGACAGCGTTTTAGAAGAATTGAAAAAAACGGGTTCGGACGCGCTCGCGGTAAAGTGCGACGTGACTTCGGAAGAAGCCGTGGTGTCGTTATTTAAACAGCTCGAAGAAAAATACAACAGGCTCGACGTGCTGGTTAATAACGCCGGAATAACAAATGACAAGCTTCTTTTAAGAATGAGTTTTGAAGACTTTTCCAAAGTTATCAACACTAACCTTAATTCATGTTTCTTGACCTGTAAAAATGCCATAAAAGTTATGGGCCGCGCCGGCGGTTCGATAGTTAACGTAAGCTCGGTAGTAGGCCTTATGGGTAATGCCGGCCAGGCTAATTACTGTTCTTCAAAGGCCGGTATGCTCGGGCTGACGAAGTCCGTCGCTAAAGAATACGGCAGCCGCGGAATTCGCGTTAACGCAGTCGCGCCCGGTTTTATTGAAACAGATATGACTTCGGGGCTTACCGAAGAAATAAAAAAAGAATACCAGAAGCAGATACCGATGAAGCGTTTCGGCAAACCTGAAGACGTGGCTTACGCCTGCGTTTTTCTCGCTTCTGAAAAAGCTTCTTATATCACGGGTCAGGTTTTAACAATAGATGGCGGAATGTATATGTAAAGGGGGTGACGTTAGTGAGTCTTACCTACGAAAGCATTTATGAAAAAGTGGTTAAAATAGCTGTCGAAGAATTAGACGTTGAAGAATCGTCAATAAAAAAAGAATCTAATTTTCAGGATGATCTCGGAGCCGATTCGTTGGCATTAGTAGAGATTATTATGAAGATCGAAGAGGAATTCGAAATCGATATACCCGATGATCAATCGGAAAAGATTAGAACCGTCGATCAGGCAGTACAATATATTTTGGAGAAAAAAGCCTAATCATAGCATGATTTAATAGCCCTTTTATCGGTATTTGCCTTAATTAAAGCGTAAATATTCGATAATCGGGCTATAACATTTGATTGGCGATAAATACGATTGGAGGAAACGATAAGATGTCCCGCAGGGTTGTAATAACAGGTATGGGCGTAGTAAGCCCCATCGGCACAGGACTCCGGAAATTCTGGGACGGCCTGCTAACGGGCGCTAACGGCGTTGATTTTGTCACGTCGTTCGATATCACTAATTATTCGTCTAAAATGGCGGCCGAAGTTAAAGATTTTAACTGTGAAGAATTTATCGATAAAAAAGACGCTAAGAGAATGGACCGCTTCACTCAATTCGGAGTGGCCGCGGCTAAAATGGCGCTTACGGATTCGGGAATTAATCTCGATTCCATCGATCGGGATATGCTTGGCGTTATTCTCGGCTCGGGCATCGGCGGCATTCAAACTTTCGAGGCCCAGTTCGACGTTTTAAAAGCTAAGGGCCCAAACAGGGTTTCGCCGCTTTTAGTTCCGATGATGATAGGCAATATGGCCGCAGGTCAGATCGCCATTCAATTAGGCGCGCGTGGAGTGAATTACACTACCGTAACTGCCTGCGCTTCGGCGAATCACGCTATAGGCGAGGCTTTCGAAACTATCAAACGCGGCGCTCAAGACGTTATGTTCACCGGCGGCGCGGAAGCTGCAATAACTCCGCTCACTTATGCGGGCTTTTCTTCACTGCGCGCGTTTTCACAAAGAAACGACGACGTTAAAACGGCTTCAAGGCCTTTTAATAAAGACCGCGACGGTTTCGTTATAGGCGAAGGCGCCGGAGTTATTATATTAGAAGAATTAGAGCACGCTAAGGCCCGCGGCGCTAAGATATACGCCGAAATAATCGGCTATGGCGCAACTTGCGATGCGTTTCACATAACGGCCCCCGCTGAAAACGGCGCCGGCGCAATTAAATCCATGCAAATTTCTCTCAAAGAAGCCGGTATAGCTGCTGAAGCTGTAGATTACATCAACGCGCACGGAACTTCGACCGACCTCAACGATAAATATGAAACTGCAGCTATTAAAGCTGTATTCGGCGAACACGCTAAAAAATTATCAGTCTCTTCGACTAAATCGATGACCGGTCATCTTCTCGGTGCGGCCGCCGGTATAGAAGCTATAGCGACTGCTATGGCTATTAAAGAAAATAAAGTGCCGCCGACGATCAATTATATCACCCCCGATCCCGAATTAGACCTCGATTACACTCCTAATACTCCGAAAGACCGCGTGATCAATTACGCTATTTCAAATTCGTTCGGTTTCGGCGGGCATAACGCAACGATATGCCTGAAAAAATTTAATGAATAGTTTTTAATGGATGATTTTACGAAAAGAACCACGCTTCATACTTTTGAACGCAATTTAAATTATAAATTCAACGATTTATCTCTATTAAACGAGGCGCTTACGCATGCGTCGTATGCGAATGAACATAAAATCGACTATGATTACGAGAGACTCGAAGTTCTCGGAGATTCACTCTTAGGGTTTATCATAGTCGATTTTTTATTTAATTCCAATCCCGAATTAAGAGAGGGCGAAATATCGAAGATAAAAAGTTTCGTTGTCTCCGAACCGGCCTTAGCAAAGGCCGCCGCTAAAATTAATATCAGCGAATATATTCAGCTCGGCCGCGGCGAGGAGCAAAATGGCGGTAAAAATAAACCTTCGATCCTTGCTGATGTTTTCGAAGCCGTAGTTTCGGCTATTTACTTAGATTCAAAAAAAATCGAATTCGCTTATGAATTCGTGATCCACAATCTGCATCCCGAAATTATAAAATTCACCCAGAAAGACGAAGGCGTCAATCATAAATCCATACTGCAGGAGTATTCACTTAAAAGTTACGGGGTAAAGCCTAATTACAGGCTCATTAAAACTTTAGGTCCCGAGCACGATAAAACATTTATAATGGCCGTCGAAATAAATGAAATTCAGCTCGGAACGGGCATGGCAAAAGTTCGAAAAGAAGCCGAGCAGATTTCAGCGGCTAACGCTTATAAGCATATCATGGAAATCGAAAACGAATCGAAGTAATCTATGTCTTCTTTCAAGCATATCATAATTCCGGTGTTTTTAAATAATTCAGGCTGCCCCTCCGGCGGCCGCTGCGTGTTTTGCAATCAGGCCGCCTCGGGCGGCGAGCCGTGCGGCGCGGATGTGCTTGAAACTTATCTGAAAAAATATATATCCGACATTGATAAATTAAACATTAATAATATTGAATATACTTTCGAGATAGCATTTTACGGCGGGACTTTTACCGCGCTCGATTTTGAGACGCAGTCGAAATATTTTGACGCGGCCCATATTGCCGTTGCGGATAATGAAAATACCGGCATTAAAAAGTTTACGGGCTTTCGCGTTGCCACGCGCCCTGATTATATAAACTCCGATATTCTTTCATTTTTAAAAGTTAATGAAGTTAAAACCGTCGAAATAGGCGTAGAATCATTTGATGACGGGGTTTTGGAAGCAGCGGGCCGCGGCTATGGCTCAAAAACGGCCGTCGATGCCGCCGTGTCGATTAAAGATTGCGGATTCAAGCTGAGTCTGCATTTAATGTGCGGGCTTATCGGGCAGTCGCGCGAAATTTTTAAAAATGACGCCTCAACTTTAGTTTCACTCGCTCCCGATTTCGCGCGTATTCATCCGCTGTGCGTTATAGAGGGTTCTAAACTCGGCGGCATGTATAAAGAAAAAAAATTCACGCCGCGTCCCGATACGGAATTGATAGAAGAAACGGCATACGCCATGGCGCTTTTTGAATTGAACGGAATAAAAGTTATCAGGGTTGGAATATTAGAAAACGATAATTTTCGAAAGGAAGTTCTTGCCGGCCCGGCTTATCCGAACCTCAGAGAAATTGCCGAAAGTTATATTCATGGCTCGGTTTATGACTTTATTCGCGAAAAATTCGAACGCGGCCAAAAAGTCTTGATATTTACGGATAGCGAAAAAACCTTAAATTACCTTATCGGATATAAAAAAAACAATATAAAAAAAAATAATGATTTATTTCTTGAATTTAAAAATAAAATGTTATATAATAGCGAAAGAATATATTATATACTTATATCGTCAGAAAATAATGAACCAACTTACGCATTAACTAAGCCTGATGTTTTAAAGCAATATATTATAAAATTTTAATATATGGTCAAATCGTTAAATAAGGAGGCATCAAGGTGGAACATCTTAAAGTCGCAGCACAGTCAAATCCTAAAGCGGTTGCTGGCGCTCTTGCAGCAGTAGTCGAAAAAGAAAAAGAAGTCGAGCTTCACGCGGTCGGAGCGGCGGCGGTGAACCAGGCTGTAAAAGCTATAGCCATAGCACGCGGTTTCGTCGCGCCGAAAGGAATAAATTTAATAACCATAATAGCTTTTTCTAAAATAGAAATCAATAACGAAGAAAAAACGGCCATTAAATTTATTATCCAGAGCGGAAAATAGTCGTTAACTTTAATTTTTTAATGACGCAGTATTGAAAAATTAAATAATAAATTATGCGCTATCTACATAAAGTAATTTATGGCGGATAGTTTTTGTTGTTTTATTCAGCCGCGGTTTTTAAATGATAAATTTCCTGTCAGATCATCCCCATTTAAACGATAAACATAAAAAGCTCGTAGGCATAAGCTCTACTGTCCCGATCGAAGTTATTTATTCGGGCGGTTTCGTCGCGCTCGACTTAAATAATATTTTTATAAGTTCGCCTTCGCCGGTCGATATGCTGAAAAAATCGACGGGATTTGCTCCCAGAACCGTTTGCAGCTGGACGCGCGGAGTGCTCGCGGCGGCGGTTTTTTTAAAACTTAAAAACGCGGTGATAGTTACGGAGGGCGACTGCGCCCATACCATACCCATTACCGATATATTATCATACCGCGATATAAGCGTTTTTTCATTCGAATATCCTTTAAACCACGATATAAACAGGCTTAAAAACGAGATCGACAGGTTCATAGAATATTACAAAACCGATATATACTCCTGTGAAAAAATAAAGGAAGAATTCGACCTTTGCAGGGCGGTATTAAAAAAAATTGACGAGCTTACCTATAAAGAATTGAAAGTGAGCGGGTTTGAAAATCATTTAAATTTAGTTTCAGCCTCCGATTTTAACTGCGATCCGGCTTTATTTTATAAAAACGCTCGCGAGTTTCTGACCGAGGCGGAAAAGCGGCCGTCGAAAAGCGTTTCACTGCGAATCGGCCACGCCGGCATTCCGCCTATATTCAGCGATTATTATAGTTATATATCGTCGCTCGGCTCAGAAGTCATTTATAATGAAACCCAGCGCCAGTTTGCGATGATAGACGGCATAGGGCGCGATCTTTACGGCGCCTATCATAATTATACCTACCCTTATTCTTTTCAAAACCGTCTTAAAGATATAAAAAAAGCCATTAAAGAGCGCGAACTCGACTGCCTGATCCATTATGTTCAAAGTTTCTGCTTTCATCAAATCGAAGACCGCATGTTAAAAAACGAGCTCGGCGATTTTCCGGTGCTCACTATCGAAGGCGATTATCCAGCCCCGCTCAACGAAAATGACAGGCTTAAAATTGAAAGTTTCATATTGAGCGTCGAGCGAAAAAAATATAAATTAAAATCGAAAAAAATAAATTTAGCGGATCGTAAAAATTACGCCGCCGGAATCGATCTGGGCTCTCGTTCGGTTAAAATATCATGCTATGGCCGTTCCGAGCAGAAATTCGAGATATTCGAAACCATGGATTTTATCATTAAATATTTAAGCGGCGAAGATAAAAAGAAATCTTTCGATAAATTTCAGGCGGATATACTGAAGTTGAGCGGGGCGGACAATATTAGTAAAATTGAATATTTTTCGACCGGTTACGGAAGATACAGGGCTTCAGTTTTCGACGCGGCGCCGTTTTCAGAAATTGAATGCCACGCGGCCGGAGCTATTTATTCGACCGGTCTTAAAAATTTTACCTTATTAGACGTAGGCGGTCAGGATATAAAGGTTATTGAAATTAAAAATGGCGCGATAAAAGGTTTTTCGATGAACGATAAATGCGCGGCCGGTTCGGGGCGTTATATTGAAAATATGGCGCGGATTTTAAAATCGGATCTTAGCGAAATATCGAAGCACTATCGTGATCCGGAGCCTCTTTCGATAACCTGCGCAACTTTCGGTGAAACCGAGCTTATAGCCAAACTTATAGCCGGCGTCGATATTAAAAAAATAATGGCCGGCGTTAATTATACCGTTTACGCCCGTATAGAGCCGCTTCTCAATGAGCATCGCTCGCCTTCGGGCGCTCTGGTGGTTACTTCCGGCATAACCCATAACACGGCTTTTCTTGAATTTTTAAAATTAGAGTCAGGATTTAAGAAGATAGTAATTCCTGAAAATGCTCAATTCATGGGCGCGATCGGCGCCGCGGTCCTCGGGACATCGTAGTTTTAAAGATTTTTACAAAAGTATATAAGAAATAAAAAGTTTATCGCCGTATTCAGTTTCAAAAGCGCAGTTTACGGCTTCTTTTCCGATCTCGTTCATTTCAAAAGAGCCAATGACGGGCAGGCCTAATTCGTAAAATTCGTCTTTCGGGGTAACGGATCTCATAAATTGGCCTGAAACGGTGTTTAATAATTCGGAGACGGTGTCGTTTAAAATATCTTCGCTTATGGGGGCTTCGGGATCTAAAGCAAATATGTTGCGCGCCGTTTCCTTTAAAATGGCTTTAGAAGCGCTCATTATTATAACTCCATACCTGGATTTGACCGGCAGATATACCGAAAGCATGTCCTGTAAATAATCTTCGCCATTCTCCGCGCGCGCGGCGCTTGAGTGTTCCTGCGCGCCGACGTTTTCAGCCGCCGGAGCCGTTTCGGATTCAATCAATTGAATAAAGGCGAGGTTTTCTAAAGTCGTGATTATAGCCTGTGACAGAAGGTTTTTATAATCGTTGCCGTTCACTTCGGGCCTCCTTATAAAGCGCTGCATGTTTTATGGATGAGCGCGGGCGAGATGGGTTTGTTTATCACGGCGAAGGCGCCTTTTTCTTTAAGCTCGGCTTCCCGCGCGCAGTTGCTGTTGCTCGTTATTATAATAACCGGTATGTTTTTTAGTTCAGGTGAAATTTTTATATTATCGAGCAGGGCGTTTCCTTCCATTACGGGCATATTAAGATCGGTAAGCACCAGATCTATTTTTTCTTTATTTAGTTTATCGAGCGCGTCTTTTCCGTTTACCGCCTCGACGAATTTTTTGCCGCGGAACCCGGCTATTTCGAGGCATTGTTTCATAATAAGGCGCGCCATGCCGGAATCGTCAACTATCATAATAGTTTCTATACTCATATTTCCCACTCCCCGATCGTCGGTGATGATAAAATTACGCGCCCGGTGCCGACTTCGAATTTTACGGTCCTGCTAATAGTATCGGCAGTGTCTTCGGCGAGCGGCCCGAGTTTATAGCGCCACAGGTTCTTTTTAACCGCCAGCACATTGCGCGTGCCTATGTCGAAACGCTGCTGCGGATCCATTATATTGGCGCCTCCGGCTATTTTGACGACAAGATCGCTGTATAGAAGGCAGCCGAATTTAGCGAGTGAATTAAAAAGAAAAGGAATTCCGGTGTCGGCGAAATAGCAGGGCCTTTCTTTGGCCAGTTCCGGATTGATCCTCGATTCGGGCAGCGCCACATGTATAAGGCCGGCAAGTTTTAATTTAGGCGAATAGAGCATAACGCCCACGCACGAACCGAGCGCGAGCGTTTTAATAACGTCGTTTTCTTTGTTAGAAAGGCCGATGCCGCCTATGCCGACGATTATAGTGTTGACGTTCATGCTTTATTCCCTGCCTTCGAGTATGGCTATTACGCGCGAGGTTATATCGGAAAGCGGCACTAACTTTTCTGCGCCTCCGCGTTCGTAGGCTACTTTAGGCATTCCAAAAACTACCGAACTCTCTTCGTCCTGCGCGAGGGTGCGCGCGCCCGCCTGGCGCATGGAAAGCATTCCACCCGCGCCGTCGCTTCCCATTCCGGTAAGTATGACGCCTATGGCGTTGGCTCCGGCGTATTTGGCGACCGATTCGAACATTACTTCGACAGAAGGGCAGTGACCGCATACTTTTTCGCCGGGCTTCAAGTCGGCGATATAAATTCCGCCCGAGCGCAGCACGCGAAACTGCATATCGCCGCCCGGAGCTACTAATACTCTTCCCGGCATTATGCGGTCGCCGTGGGCGGCTTCTTTGACTTCCATGGCGCAGCCGTTATTGAGGCTTTCGGCGAAATGAGCCGTGAAGCCTGCCGGCATGTGCTGAACTATAACCACGCCAGGCATCGATGCGGGAAATGTTTTTAATATTTTGCGGATGGCCTCGGTGCCGCCCGTAGAAGCGCCTATGGCGATGACTTTATCGGTGGATTCAGAAAGCGCTTCGCGGCTGATTTTAACGCTTTTATCAGCGTGTTTTTTATTTAATTTCCATGCCGATACGTTAGTGGCCGCGGCTATTTTAATTTTTGCGCGCAGGTCGTTTAACATGGCCGAAAGGCCGCGCGCTACGTCGCTCGAAGGCTTGGTTACCACTTCTACGGCGCCGGCTTCGAAGGCTTCGAGAGTTATCTGCGCGCCTTTTTTAGTAAGGGCGCTCACTATTACCACCGGAAGCGGGTATTGCGGCATAAGCCTTCTTAAAAATTCTACGCCGTCCATTCGCGGCATTTCAACGTCTAAAGTTAATACGTCGGGCTTGAGTTCTACTATTTTATCGCGCGCCGCAAAAGGATCGGAAGCCGTTCCGACGATTTCGAGATCTTTATCGAGCGCGAGTCCTTTCGAAAGTATTTCGCGCACTAATGCGGAATCATCGACTATTAAAACTTTTATCCGTTTCGGCTGCATATATATTCCTTCTTTTTAAACGGCGTCAGGCTTTTTGATAAACGGCCGGCTTTATATATTTGTAAATAAGCGTGCTGCGGCTTATGGACTCTGAATGGCCTATAAACAGATATCCTTCTTCTTTGGTGTATCGGTGAAACCTTCCTATTAGCGAGCTGCGCGTGGGGGCGTCGAAGTATATCATCACGTTGCGGCAGAATATTATATCGAAACGCCCCCTGAAAGGATAATCGTCTCTCATTAAATTCAGCCGCCTGAATAGTATTTTGTCTCTCAAAAACGGTTTCACGCAAAAATTGCCGTCTGAAGCCGGCGCGTTGAAATATTTCTGGCGGTACATCGGCGGCACGTGCGCGAGCGATGGCGCCTGATATACTCCGCTGGAGGCCTTTTCAAGCGAAGCTACTGAAATATCAGTAGCGAGTATGGATATATCCGACGGTTTCAATTTGTTGTTTTCGATGAATTCGTTGACACACATTGCCACGCTGTAGGGCTCTTCGCCCGAGGAGCAGCCGGCGCACCATATTCTGATATCGACTGCCTCCCCCGAGCGTTTGTATTTATTTAATAGATGTGGCAGGGCGTGATTGCTCATATATTCGAAATGGTCGTTTTCCCTGAAAAAAAATGTGTGATGGGTTGAGACTTTATCTATAAAAGTTAAAATCGCTTCGCCTGTCGGTTCGCTTATAATATAATCGAAATATTGTCTGAAGCTGGCAAACCCGCCGGTCCTCAGGATTTTTTGAAGCCTTTCGATGATAAGAGTTTTTTTCTGATCGCCGAGTTTTATTCCGAATTTATCGTAAACGAATCCGCTTATAGTTTTATATTCGTCTTCAGTTATTCCAACCATGTTCATATTATACCACCATTATTATCGTTTTAGTCAAGCAATATTTAAGATTATTGCTTGACTAAAGTTCTATTTTACGTTTAAACCTTATTTCAACATTTTAGGTTTGGTTTTGCCGCCCGCTTCGGAATCATTTTTTAAATAAGCGTTAAATGTTTTCGTGCCGGCAGCGGGGTTGTTTTTTAATTTAAAACGCGTCAGCATCGATTTCAGCTCGCGCGCCTGGCTTGATAGTTCTTCTGATGCAGCCGCGGCTTCTTCGGCCGTAGCGGTGTTCTGTTGAGTCACCTGATCGATTTGTGAAAGACCTTGATTTACCTGGATGGTTCCAGTCGTCTGTTCCTTTGATGCCGCAGCTATTTCGCCTATTAAATCGGTTACTTTAGTTACGCTTCCGTTAATTTCGGCGAGCGATTCCGAGGTGTTTACGGCGATTTTCGAGCCGGCTTCAGCTTTTTTAATAGAGCCTTCTATCATTTCGGCGGTCTCTTTAGCGGCTTTAGCGCTTCTTTGCGCGAGGTTGCGCACTTCTTCGGCGACTACGGTGAAGCCTTTGCCGTGTTTTCCGGCGCGGGCGGCTTCGACCGCCGCGTTGAGAGCGAGAAGATTCGTCTGGAAGGCTATTTCATCGATAGCTTTTATGATTTTAGCTACGTTAGCCGACGCTTCGTTGATTTCGCCCATGGCTTTTTGCATATTAGCCATTTTAACATTGCCTTCTTCGGCCGATTTACGAGTTTCGAGTGCGATTCTGCTCGCTTCGCTCGCGCCCTGTTCGTTCTGCTTTGCCTGCGAATTAATCTGCTGCATGGTCGAGCTTATTTCTTCGAGCGAGCTGGCCTGTTCAGTGGCCGCCTGCGACAGCGACTGGCTGGCTTCTGAAACCTGCGTCGAGCCGGATTCTACCTGGTCGGCGGCTATGAGCACCTGTGAAATGATATCGTTCATCGAATCGATAGTGGAGTTCAATGAATTTTTAAGTATGGCGTGATCGCCCGCGTAGTCGCCTTTCATATCGACGCTCAGATCGCCGTTTGCCATTGCTTCGAGTATTTTGGTGGCTTCTTCGACTGGTTTTATGACTGAATCGAGGGTGGCGTTGATGCCTTTTATTATTTCGCTGTAATCGCCGACGAATTTATCCGCGCTGCCTCTGGTTTTAAGGCGGCCTTCGACGCCCGCCTTAGCGAGCATTTTAGTTTCGGTGATAACGCTTTGAAGGTTGTTTTTGAGCGCGTCGAGCATCTGGTTCATTATTACCTGTTTGCCGGGCATGCGTTCGAGGTTTCTGGAAAAATCGCCTTTAACGCCGTAATCTTCGATGATGGAGAGCGCTTTAAGAATTGCCGTCACATGATAATTTATCGTTTTAGAAACGCTTTCGCCGATATCGGCGTAAATGCCTTTGAATTTATCGAGGTTTAATTTTACGTCGATTTCGCCCGCGCTGTGGTCTTTATATATATTTTTCATCTGGGTTGAAAAATCGCCGAGTATATCGATTAAATCGTTGAGGCTGTCTTTTATTTTATTAAAATCGCCGTGATATTGCTCGGTTATCTTTTCAGGCAGCACGCCTTGCGCTATAGAGCTTATGCTTTTGACGGTGACTTCGATGGGTTTATTATAAGTATCCATTACTAAATTAACCCCGTCGATAACGGGCGCGAATTCTTCCGTGACCGCTTTTCTGTCGCCGCGTATATTCAATTTGCCCAATGCTATGCTGTCGGTAAGGTTTTTAATTGTTGATAAGATAGCGGCTATATTTTTACCGACTCCGTTTCCTATTGTAACGGTTAGAAGAAGCGCTAATATTAACGACAAAATAGCTGCTAATATTGAATTCGTGAACAGTTTATCTATATCGGCGTTGATAATATTAGTGGTTTCGGTGAATTCATCGAGATATGCGCTCGCGCCTATTACCCAGTCCCATTTTTCAAAATATATCACCGACGCCATTTTCAGCCTTGGCTCTTTTTCATCTTTATTCTGCCAGTAGTATTGATATTCGACGGTTTTGCCGCGCGCGTTTTTTGACAGATCTATCATTTCTTTAATAACCTGGCGTCCGGAAGGATCTCTGGCATCGTATATATTTTTGCCGTCGGATGCGCCTTTATACGAAATGACATAATGGCCGAGATGCGAGCCGCTGCCGCCTATAACGAATACGTAGCCGGTTTTGCCTATTTTGATATTCATAACGGCTTTTCTGAGGCTTTCGACTGATTCCTGTTTTATACCCACATAGGCCATGCCTATTAATTTTCCGGCCTCGTCTTTAAGCGGCGTATAATTTGCCACATACCACGAATCTACTACAAAAGCTCTGCCGGTATATGGTTTTGAGGCAAGCATGCTTTCGATAATTAGATTTTTCGAGCCGGAATCTTCTATCGCGGGTATATAAGTGCCGATGGCGCGCTTACCGTCTTTGCCGATTACGTTAGTAGCCACTCTTAACATGTCGCCCGCTTCGTTGATGCGTTGAAATATAGTGCATGTGCCGCCTATAAGTGCCGCGGTTTCGTCTATAAGCGGCGTCGGCGAGCTGCTTTCGTAGTTAGGGGCGAACCATCCGCCGGCTGCGGCGCCGGCGGTTCCGCTGTCGAGCCAGCCTTTAGCGCCATAACCGAGTTTTGGAAGAGTTATCCTGCTTTCTTTGTGGTTGGATTGGTTGACTGCGTTCCATTCTATGCCTGCGCCTTCGTTTAATAGAAAAATACCGCCTTTTTCCTTTATTTTATCCATTAAAACGTTCATATTGGCCTGCATTACTTTTTCAAGAAGCTCCTGCTGGCTTTCGCAGAGAGAATAAGTGTCCTGAGCCACGCTCTGCATATGTTCATTGAGTTGTTTGGCGGCTTCTTTGACGACCGTATTCGAAATGTTTGCTTTTTCTTTATTAACAAGCGTTAAAATGAATATTACGGGTATTGCGACCGCGATAATTCCCGCTATAATTATTTTAGACTTAATCGTATTAAACATGTTTCACCCCTTATGTTATTCAGATTTTAAGTCTTTACAGCGCGGCTATTTTTTCTAAATCTTCTTCGAATAAGAGTTTGTCTGCGCTCAATAATATTTTAACCGCGTCGCCGACCTTTCCCATGCCCTGAACGAATTTGCTTCCTTCGCCCCGGTTGACCTTGGGCGAAGGCTCCACGCTGGCTTTGGGTATATCTAAAACTTCGGATACTTCATCTACTATGAGTCCTACTAATTGTTCGCTTACGGTTATAACTATTATACAGGTTCTTTCGTTGTAGGCCTGCTCGTTTATATTAAAACGAATGCGTACGTCCATTACCGGAATGACCTTTCCGCGAAGGTTTATAACGCCTTTTATATAATGCGGCATATCGGGAACGCTGGTGATATTTTGAATGCCGATTATCTCGATTACGTGTTTGATTTCGATGCCATATTCTTCGCGGTTGAGAACGAAGGTTAAATACTTGTCCTCCTGGGTATCCTCCATTTCTTCGTCCATATCGTCATCGAGCATGGTATTGTTATTTCTTATTTTTTCATTTATAGACATACTTTACCTCCGTTAATTAAAATTTGCCGAATTCGTTGTCATCTAAGGAAATTATATCGTTCGGGTCGATTTTTTCATTTCTGCGCACCGGTGTGGCCGGCGGCACGGGCGCTTTGATTTGTTTTGCTTTTTCGGGTTTATGAGGCGCCTGCTTTATCATCGTGCGGCTTGCGGTTTGCGGCAATTGTTTCGACACATATGCGTTGACCGTAGATGCCGATTTTTTCAGCGAGAATTTAGCGAGCATGCCTTTAAGATCGGCAGCCTGGCTGGATAATTCTTCGGAAGCGGCAGCGGCTTCTTCGGCGGTAGCCGTATTTTGCTGTGTTACCTGATCTATTTGCGTGAGTCCCTGATTAACCTGAGTGACGGCCTTTTCCTGCTCGCGCGCTGCCGCGGCTATTTCGCCTATCAAATCGGTTACTTTCGCCGAACCCGATACTATTATTTCAAGTGATTTCGCGGTATCTTCGGCAATTTTTGCGCCGTTTTCGGCTTTTTTGATCGAGCCTTCTATCATTTCGGCGGTTTCTTTGGCGGCCTTAGCGCTTCTCTGAGCGAGGTTTCTCACTTCTTCGGCGACTACGGTGAAGCCTTTGCCGTGTTTTCCGGCGCGCGCCGCTTCTACGGCCGCGTTGAGCGCTAAGAGGTTCGTCTGAAAAGCTATTTCGTCGATAGCTTTTATGATTTTAGCCACGCTGGCCGATGCTTCGTTAATTTCTGCCATGGCCTTTTTCATATCGCGCATCTTGTCGTTGCCTTCTTCGGCGGAATTGCGCGCGTCGCCCGATAATTTATTTGCCTGGGTGGCGTTTTCGGCGTTCTGTTTAGTCTGCGAGTTGATTTCCTGCATGGTGGCGCTGATTTCTTCGATCGAGCTCGCCGATTCGGTCGATGACTGCGACAGCGACTGGCTGGCGTCGGATACCTGGCGCGAACCGGTGTCAACCTGATCTACGGCTACGCTTACCTGCGATAATATTTCGTTCATCGAATCTATGGTTCTATTTAGAGCGTCTTTTATTTTAGCGTGATCGCCTTTATAATCGCCTTTTACGGCCACGTCGAGATTGCCTTTAGCCATCTGTTCGAGGCAGCCTGAGGCCTCTTCTACGGGTTTGATAACCGCGTCGAGGGTTTTATTTACTCCGTCAACGACCTTCTGGAAATCGCCTTCATGCTTGCTTATATCGGCGCGCGTCGCTAATTTGCCGTCGAGGGCGGCCTCTACGAGCGTATTCGAGTCTGAAACAAGGCGTCGAACGGCTTCGAAGCATTTATTGAAGCTGACTTTAAGGCGGTTGAATTCGCCTTTATATTCGCGGGTTATATTTTCGTCGATCGATCCTTTGCTTATATTTTCAAGATGCTCTATAGTGCGGTTTAATACGCCGACGAAGGCTTCCGTGGTTTCGTTCATGCCGTTGATGATCTTGGCGTAATCGCCCTGATGTTTTGAGGCGTCGGCCCGGACGGAGAATTCGCCGTTAACCGCCGCGGATGCGAGCATTCTGGCGTCTTTAATGAGAGCGTTTACCGCGTCGATGCACTGGTTGAGATTATTTTTAAGTTTATTGAAATCGCCGTTATAATTATCGGTGATTTTATCGGGTATATCGCCCTTAGCTATTTTATCCACGTAGTCGGCCGCGACGTTGAGCGGTTTGATAAGCGCCTCCAGCAGGCCGTTTATGCCTTCGGCTATAGGCCTGAATTCGAAATTTATCTTTGCGGTATCCGATCTTGCGGTAAGTTTTCCGTCAACAATGGCATTTATTAAAGTTTTAGTTTCGCTCATAAGCGAGTCTAAAATATTTTTTATACCGCGCGAAAGAACCTCGCTTATTATCAGTGAGAGAAGCACGCAAAAAATTATCGTATATAAAAGAGTATTTTCATCCTTACTGGCTTCATCGTCGGCGGTTTTCATGTCTTCTCTGGTATATCTTAATATTTCACCTTTTATTTTATTGAGCGAGTCGTCCACCGCCAAAAATTTACCTCTGGATTCTAAAGTGGCGTCGAATATTTTCTGATCGAATTCACTCATCGCCGCGTCGTCGGCTTTAACTCCTTTAGCGAGCATCGAATCTTTTTCACGGGAAAGCGATACTACATTGTTGAATGCAGTCTTCCAGGCTTCCCATTCGTTAGCTAAGCTTTGAAAAAGTTTTTCCTCTTCAGCTGAGCGGGGTATGGTTTTATATTTATCGAAAGCGCCCGTGGCGAGAATGGCATTTTTTTCAATATAGGCATACTGGGCCTTTCTAATATCATCTGCCATCATTCGACGGTTAGCGAGGCCGCGTTCTCCTACAACAACGCCCATTAAGCCTTCCTTCATATCCGCTATTTGAATCAACGAAGGAATGTTGACTTCCACTATTTTATCGAAACTTTTCATTAAATCGACAAGTCCGTTAAACCCTACGTATCCAACGAAAATACATAAAATAGTAAGAACAATAAAACTAATCCTTAACTTTGCTCCCACAGTGAAATTACTTAACATACAATCCACCTCTTTTATTTTTTTGTTTTGTCTATAAATTTACTTTTACTTTCATTTTTTCTTATGGTTGACTTCCGCAATTTTCATCTTACAATCATATTTTTATTTATATCTATTTATACTAAGTTTTTATGTTTGTCCGGTAATAAATTTAAGCCGTTACAGACAGTTCCATGCTGTTTATAAGATCGCCGATATCGAGTATAAGGCTTACTTCGCCGTCGCCCATTATCGCGCATCCGGAAACGCCGCGCACGTGGCCGAGGTAATTTGATAATCCTTTTATTACTATCTGCTGCTGCCCGATTAATTCATCTACGAAGAGGCAGCATTTTTTTTCGTTATTTTCGACTATGATCAAAAGCCCGTCTTCGAGCTTAGTATATAGCGATTTTATGTCATACATCT
>CAYTCW010000068.1:0-5135 GCA_964436235.1 uncultured bacterium | reverse complement strand
TCCATGCCCACTCCGCGTCCCGAGATATTCGACACCTTTTCGGCCGTCGAAAAACCCGGTTCGAATATGAGCTTCCATACTTCTTCGTCTTTTAATTCGGATCCGTCGCCTTTTATAAGAGAGTTTTCGACGGCTTTTTTAATGATTTTTTCGCGGTTGAGGCCGCGTCCGTCGTCTTCGATTATTATCCACACTTCGCCCGCCGAATGTTTCGCTTCGATACGGATAGTTCCCGCTGAAGGCTTTCCGGCCTTTACGCGTTCTTCGTTTGATTCGAGGCCGTGGTCGATTGAATTGCGGATAACGTGAACCAACGGGTCTGAAATTTGCTCTATTATGGTTTTATCTACTTCGGTTTCTTCGCCGGCTATTTCTAGTTTGATCTTTTTATTGAATTTATTCGACAGATCGCGCACAAGCCTCTCCATTTTATGGAAAGTCGAAGAAAGCGGTATCATGCGCATTGCAAGAGCGGTTTCCTGGATGTCGCGGGTTATTTTATTCAGATGATGGATCGCTTTTTCGAATTTTTCGAGCTGAAGCCCTTTAAGGTCGGGGCAATTAGCCACCATGGATTCGGCTATTACCATTTCGCCGACAAGATCGAGAAGGGCGTCGAGTTTTTCGGTGTCGATGCGTATATATTGCGAAGTTGAAGCAATCGATGCCGCTGATGATTTTTGAATATCCTTTGCGGCGGGGTCGTTCGGCTTGATCTGGCCGTCAAGATTTTCGCTTTCAAGGCCGTTTTTAGCCCCATCGGCTTCGCCGCTTTCCGGACTGGACATTGCAGGAGAGCTATTAGATAATGAATTGCTTTCTTTTTCGGTTGAATCGATACCTTCATTGTTTAAAGATTCTAATGCCGCGGCTAATTTTGCCGTTTCATTTTCGTCTATCGCGGAATTTTCGCTAATTTTTTTTGCGCCGTTTCTTAAATAATCTATTGAAGCCAATATAACCGACATTATATTTTTATCGGGCTGTTTTGCGCCGTTTCTCAGCGAGTCGAGTATATTTTCAGCGGCGTGGCTTATCTTTTCGAGTTCGGCGAATCCGAAAAAGCCGGCGTTGCCTTTGATGCTGTGGAGCGCGCGGAACGCGTTGGCGGCGAGTTCTAAATTATCGGGCACTCTTTCGAAGGCCAGAAGCATGAGTTCGGCTTCTTCGCATAATTCGCCTGTTTCCTGCGTGAAGCGCGCCTGCATTTCGGGCGTTATTACTAATTTAAGTTCCTCTTCGAAATTATTTTCTTCTTGCGTATTATCGGTTTCTTTTTTTGCTTCTACCGCTGGTTTTTCAGTATTTTGTCCGGTGTTTTTAACGACTGCGCCTTTTATTGATGCCGGGGCTGCGCCGCCGTTAAAATTTTCAGGCGATAAATTCTGACCGCCTCCGGTTTCTGAAGAAACCGCGGCTATGGTATTTTTTAAATCGACTACAATTTCGCTTGCGATGTTTTCAAATCCTTTGTCGTCGAGTTGATTTTCGACCGTATCGAGAATATTTCGTATGAAATCGCTCGTGCGGCAGAGCAGATCTATATGTTCGGTCTGGAGGCCTACTTTTTCTTTTCTGAATATGTCAAGAAGGGTTTCGGCCTCGTGAGTAACGCTTGTGATCGTCTGCAGATCGACAAAAGCAGCAGTGCCTTTCAAAGTGTGAAACAGCCTGAATATCGTGTTTAATATTTCGGGGTCAAGCTGGCCGTAAGCGTCGGAACTTTTTTCGAGCGCTAATATCTGCGGCTCTACGTCGTCAAGAAGTTCTCTGCTCGAATTGACGAATTCAGAAACGAATTCTTGTTTTTCATCGTTAATTATGCTGCTCATTTTGCTTTGCCCTCCCCGCCGCGGCCGCGTTCTTTATTTAACAGCGATTGGAGCTCTTCATAGGCTTTTTTCAGCCGGGCGTACTCTTCACTGACTTTTTTTTGCTCTTCCATGGTGAGTTTTTTATCGGTGTTTTCACCTTCAATGCGTTCGATGGTTTCGAGCAATTCCTGAAAATTGATGGGTTTGCCGAAAAAGGCGTAGGCATGGTTATTTACCGCTGATATGGCGGTTTCGACGTCGCCGTAGGCGGTAATTATTATAACTTTTGCTTCCTTGTTTATTTCGAGGGCTTTTTGAAGAACTTCGATCCCGCTCATAACGGGCATTTTCATATCGGTTATGACAAGATCGTATTTTGAATAGTTGCCGCGGTAAATTTCAATGGCTTTTACCGCGTTGGTGTGAGCTTCGCAGTTGTGGGAATATAACTGCAGGGAGCTCGATAAGCTGTCAAGACACCCGGGATCGTCATCGATTATAAGAATGTTCAAATTAATCATCCTCCCGTTTAAAAATAATGGCCATTATTAAAAACAATTTTTAAAAAGCAACAAGTGTGCCGTAATATAAAAAGTTGCCGCGTTCAAGGAATAATACCGTTAAGGTATATCGGTCTTAATAAAAAATGAACCAAAATGTTCATCTTTTTGAACAAATCGGTTCATTTTGAACTTATATGTGTTATTATTTTATTTGTTATATGCCGGGTGTTTTATTATTTTTAGTTATCGATTTTTAAGTTATATTAATTGCCCGGGTTTTCCTGTGGCGGTTCCGGCATCGGTTCTGGCGCGGGCGGCGGAACCATGTCGCCCGGATTTGCGGGCGCTTCGGCCGGTGCAGGTGCAGTTTCAGCGGGCGCCGGTGCTGCGGGAGCGGGAGTCGTTACGCGGCCGGCTTTTTTATCCTGTTTCGGTTTTGCCTTAGCTTTATTTTTAGGGTCTTCTTTCGGAGCGGGTGCCGCTTCAGGCGCTGGAACTGGTTCGGGAGCGGGTGCCGGCGTCATTTCAGGTTCCGGTTCCGGAGCAGGAGCCGGAGCTGGCGCTGGAACTGGTTCGGTTACCGCGGTTTCAGTTTTTGCGGGTGCGGAAGCGTTTTCTTCTTTAGCTGATGATTTTGCGCTTTCGTTATCCTTTTTTACCGCGCTTCTTTTTGAACTTGATTTGCGGCGGCTTTTTTTAACTTTTTTAACCGGTTTTTTATATTCGACAATAACCGTTTTTGTTTCATTGACTATGTAAGTGTGAGTCATTACCGCTTCGGTTATTAAGTCGCTTATTTTTTCAAGACGGTCGAAGTTGGCTTTTTCGTAAATTTCAGGATATTTCTGCATGAATTTAACTAATTTTTTTTCGTAATCGATGCGTTCCGTCTCAACGGCCCATCTGCCGAGAGATGCGGTACGGTTAGGAGTGCGGCTGTTGCGAGCATAGCCGAAGTAGGGCTTGATTTTAATATTTGCGATCTGAGCCATCATATAATCAAAAAACAGATCGTCAGTAGCGTTCATCCAGATATATTCGGCGGTTATTATTCTCGAAGCGATCAGTTTTGATATTTCTGATTCCGGACAGTAGTGTTTGAGCCTTTTATTATAGCTTGTAATCAGATGGTCTATCTGTGATTTGAGTATATCGCGGTTGTCGAAGTTTAAATTTTTGAATACGGCTTCAGGAAATTTAAACTGGCTGACGGTTACTCCGCCGCCAGCTGCCGCGAGAAAATCGGGCATGAAAATACCGGGTGAAAAAATCACCGGAACTATGATGAGCGTAAAAAGAATCGCTATGAGCGAGCGCGGAATATTAACCGGTAAAATTTGAGTTATACGGGCGATCTGCGACTTAATTTCTCCCGGATAATCAATTTCATTGCGAATAGAGTTTACTACTAAAATTTTAGTTTTGTAAACCGGATGATTAGTTTCTACCGTGTGTTTTGTGGTATTGCCGCCGTGCGCCTCTGATGAGCCGATACCGGCCGCCGTTTGCTCGAATGTGCTCTTTTTTGAGCTCTGGATTGAATGATTTTGTGACATTATCCACTCCCCCTTGATTTTATTAGTAACCTCCGTGTGGATATATCACTCCGTTGATATCAGTAATGTACAAAAAAGATAGATCGCATTTTATCAAATATTAGTTATAATGTCAATAGAATTATGTTATCCAATTTGCCTCTAATTCAGCATTGATATTTCAATCTTATTCTGTTATAATTCCATTCATAACATTATTAAGATGGAAAGAGCCGGCAATTTAAGATGCTTAACTTCAGTATAACACTAATTCTGTTCAGTCTGTTAGAGGTAAGTTCAAAAAATTTAATGAATTTCGTCGACGCGGTTACGCTCACCTTTTACCGCTTCGCCTTAGGGCTTGTAACTATTATAGTTTACGCCCATTATAAAAAAATACTCGGCGATATAAAAAAAATTAACTATCAGGATTTTAAATTATTAGCCATGCTCGGAGTTATTAATATTACCTTAGCAATGTCTTTGCTGCAGCTCGCGGTTAAATACAGCCACGCGGCAACCGCCGCCGTAATATTCTGCTCTAACCCGTTTTTCGTTTTTTTATTTTCAATATTATCAGGTGAAGAAAGATTTAATATGCGATGCTTTGCCGGCGTTATTGCCGGTATATGCGGCGTGGCGTTAGTTATGGCCCGCCACGGCCTTCATATAAGCGCAGGAGCCATGTTCGCCCTGCTTTCCTCCATGATATTCGCCGTTTATATTATAGTCAATAAAAAAGCCGCCGCCGCACATAAGCCCGTAATAATCAATATAGTTTCTTTTTTTTCCGGACTTCTGGTAATGGCCGCTTATCTTATTTTTTCGGGCAGAGGGCTCTTTTTGCCGCCCGTTTTCTTTTCAAAGACTGAAAATATAGCAATTCTTTTCTTCCTCGGAATAGCCGTCAGCGGCGTCGGATACATAACTTTTATAAATACGATTAAAAAATATTCACCGATCTCGGCATCCGTTATTTTTCTGCTGAAACCCGCTCTGGCAACTTTATTCGCCGTGCTTTTCATCGGCGAAAAACTCGACAGCCTCTTTTATTACGGCCTGTTTTTAGTTATGAGCGGAAGCTGGCTTATCTTAAGCTCTAAATATTATAAAACTAATTAGCCGTGGCATTTGCCGGCCGGTTATTTAAGAAAACGCGACGGGGGAAATTAATATTTCGTCTCACGGTAATGCTCTAAAAAATAACAATTTTTATTATATCCCTGAAAATTACATAAAACTGGAAATTTTATATAGTTATAAAAATTTGTTTGATTTAATTT
>CAYTCW010000067.1:18255-24416 GCA_964436235.1 uncultured bacterium | reverse complement strand
CTTTTCTCCCTCCCTTCATAAAGAATAATTATAAAAAACACACTAAAGATATACAAAAATATATAAAAGTATATAAAAATGTTGACTACTGAGATAAATTTATATATAATAAAAGAATACAATAGAAAAATAATATTTTTAAATTTATTTTTAAATTTTAGGAACTAATTTCATCTTTTTCAGTATAATATCAAGATAGGCGGCCTTGCCTGTACGGTTCAAGCAAAGTTGTTTTGTCATAACTTTTTGTCAATTATTATAAAAAATAGAAAGGGTGTAAAATTATGAAAATGTCAGAATTTTACAGCAATCGTAAATTAAAAGGGTTATTCAAATTTTTAGCCGTTATAACCATTGTAACCACGCTTCTCACCGCGTGTAAAATCGATGTGATAATGGCGCAGAATGCCGCGGCGGCCCAAAACGCCTCGGCGTCGGCTGCCGCTGTCTCAGCGCGGCAGGAAGCTAATGCTACCGAAGTTTACACGAAAATGAACGCCGCTTACGAGCGGTATTTAAATCTTCTGAGCGAAGGCCGTGAAAATTCGGCTGAAGGCAGCGAAGCATTCGACCAATATGCTAAGCTGAAGGCTCAATACGACGAAATAAGCGCCGCAGCGGCCGCATCAGGTTCAAGTTCCGCCGCGCCTTCCATCAACGGAATCGCTGAAAGCGTAATTGAAAAAGGCGGCCAGATAGCCGGCGGCGTCGTCAATAAAGTAAAAGAAGATATAATTCCGACCGACGGCAAAAAAATGTCGCTTCTTGAAAAAGTGGCCTGGGGATTGGCCAAATCTATCATCCCGACGGCTGCGGTCCTCGCTTTCGCCTCTATAGCGGCCCTTCCCATCGTCGGCCTCATAGCGGGCGCAATGGTAATAGGCGCGGTCACTTCCGGCTCTCTGACTTATTTATTTGAAAAGCGCTCAAATAAATTCCGCGACAAGAAAAAATCGTCTATGGAAATACTCCGCGACGTTTCCGTATCAGCGGTTACCGACGGAATTCTCGCGCCGTTTACTATGGCGACGGGCGGATTTGCGGCCACTTTCGGCAAAGCGTCTTCAAAAGTAATCATTCAAAACGCCATACGCGGCGCAGCCGTCCAGTTTATCGGCCAGAGCGCGGCCGCCGGCGCGGGCGGCTTAGTTAAAAAAGCGTGGGCCGACAATTACTTTCATTACGACGATAAAATTAAGGCGCTTCAACAGGAAGCGCAGCAGATATTCGACAGGCACGCCGCCCCCGGATCGGCGCCGCTTTCCGACGCCGAAAAAGCGCGCCTCACTCAAATCGCCGTTTCGATAGATGAAATGAAAGCTCAGGATTATTCAGTCGATCACTTTAAAAAAGACCTCCAGCGCGCGGCGCTTTCATCTTTTATAACCGGCGCGCTCGGCGCCTCGATGTCGGGCGTAGCGGCTAATTCCAAAGCCGCCAGCTTAGCCTCGCTTAAATTATACGGCAATACCGGCAAGGCAGGCGCGATAGCCAACTGGGTAACTTCCAATCCAACGGCCTTTCTCAACGGCAGCGCCCGCGCCGCGCTCGAAAAACATTACATTCAGGATAAAATAAAAGAAACGGCGGAAGCCCGCAATAAATACGCGCCCAACAGCGTTTCATACTATTACTACGACAACGAAGTAAAACGCCTTCAGGCGCAATACGATTCGATCAATCCCTGGAAAAAAGGCCTCGAAGCCGGCGTCGTCAATTTCGCCGTCCAGAGCGTATCGCTCGGCGTATCGCTCGGCAAAGAAAAATTAATAAACCAGCCGCAGCGCGATAAAATAGCTATCAACGAACGCTACCGCGCCCAATCGAAAGAATGGCAGGAAGCGGATAAAATCCGGCAGAAGATCGACGCGCTCAAAGAAAATAAAAAACCCGATCCGGCCAATTACACCGACGTCATTAAATACGCTAAGGATAAAAACGCCTTTAACAGCCAGGTGAATAAACTCGAACACGAAGCGGCGCGCCTCGAAATCAAGGCCGTCGAAGCGCAAAAACTTCCCGACAATATTAAATTAATGGAAAGCGTTAAACAAAGCTACGCCCGCGATCAGCAGCTCGAACGCAACCTCGAATACGCCCGTATTATGGGCCAGGAAAATTATCTTAACGCGTTCAAATTAAAAATGCGCGAAACTAACGCAAGCTATAAAAATATGGACGATTCGAAGTTAACGGAGCTGGCTAAAGCTGAAATATCCAATCAAAATAAAATCGCCTTCGAAAAAGCGCGCCTCGAATTAGCCGCCATCGACGAAAAAATCGACAAGGCGCGCATAGTAAAAGGCGCCGACGGCAAAGATATCGACAGCATGGAATCGCTTCGCGAATTCGCTCAGAACGGCCGCGATCTTTCACCTCAGGAAATGCGCGCCATCGAGTTTCAGGCTGCCCGTATATCGCCTTCGGTTTACAAAGCCAAAGTAGTTAACGTAAAAATAAATGAACTGCGCGCAACCGGCGCCAGCGACGAACAGATAATCAAGGCCTCCGATCAGATCTACGCGGCGGCCGAAAAACAGATGCTTTCCAAATACGGCAATAACTGGACGAGCGTAATGTACGCCGAGCTCGCCTCTAAACAGCTCAACCAGATGCGTTATAACGACGAAGGCAGCGTCAACTTAAAAGAGCAGATGAAAAAATTGATCGGCGTCGAAGCGCCTAAGAAAATAGAAAGTGATATCGTATCGCATTATAAAAAAGAAGTCAACGCTTCCATCGAAGAGCAGTTAATGCCCGATTCGAATATCGTCGAAGGCGACGACCTCGGTTCCTTATTCATAAACACTTCTCTATCTTCATTGTTTCAAAAATTAGTGATAGAGGAAGGTTCTTCAAAATTAATGGACTCGGCTTACGGCGGGGTAAAAAGCACGATTGGCTCGCCTATAAACGCCATACAGAACATAGCCGTAACTCCCGAAGAAGCCTCGATTATATTACAAAACAGAAACAGCGGCCGTATTAACGATTAGTAATTTTATGAATTGGAGCGAGCTTTAAAATGAATTCAAACTGCGAAGAAAAAATCAATTCGCTTAAATTAAGCGCGTCATATAAAGAAAAGCTGATACACTTCGTTACTTCTATAAACGAAATATTAAAAAACGACGATTTTAAATGCTTCGTGCTCTACGGTGATATTCTCGGCGATAACTTCAAAGAAGGCATCTGCAGCGGAGGATTTCTCATCATTCCGTCGGAAGCCGACATTGCCCTGCTCGAAAAACTTCACATGCCGGTGCAAACGGCGGCCGCGGAGTTAAAAATAGTTCCGCTCATAATGACTTTCGAAGAAATACTTCTATCGGCGGACGTATTCCCGGTTAAATTTATGGAAATCAAAAACAATTATATGGTGCTCACCGGCGAAGACCTTCTTTCGGAGCTTGTCATACCGCAGGAAAATATCCGGCTGCATTGCGAGCAGGAATTAAGAAATTTTTCATTGAAACTCAGAAACGATTTCATCAGCATATTTCCGGACGAGTTCAATATGTATAACTCGCTTATTAAATATCTGCCGGAACTTTTATCTACCATAAAACTTTTCGTCGAATTCAAGTCGGGTAAAAAATTCATGAAAATATCCGACGCTCTCGCCTGCCTTAAAGAAAATTTCGGTATTTCATACGAATCGATAAATGAAATGATCAATCTGCGAAAAAACAATTCGGTGCTCACCTGTGAAGAAATAAAAGATATATATTCAAAACTGAATATAATGCTTACCGAATTAACCAGAAAAGCCGACGCGCAGTAAAAAACGCCCGGCACTCGTATATAAAATTACTTAATTCACTATAAAGTATAAGTATAAATATAAATACTTAAGAATTATTAAGTATATAACAAATAAGTAATAAGGCACAACGCCGTGAATTTACAATTTTGAAAAATTCACGGCGTTATTTTATTTTAAAAAGTTGATTAATCGATCCAACGGCTGGCGGCGGGTTACCGAGCTAAATATTGATCGAGTATATCGTCAACTTCGTATTTTTTAACCTTCTGGGCTTGATTTATCAAACCGGTAACGTTATCGTTAAAGGTCGGCCTGTTTTCTTTGAATATTACCCCTGTATATAGAGTTTTGGTGTTTTCAGCCACTTTAAAAGCCTCTACTTTATCGGTCGGATCGTAAAAATTTTCCGGCAGAGGAACGCATTTTTCTTTCATAACTTTGAAATATTCCATGCCGCGGTAAGTAACGCAGGGTGATACCACATGAATGAGCGAAAAACCTTCATGCACGATGCCCTGTTTTATCAAATCGGCAAGCTGATTGATGTCTCCGGCGAACCCGCGAGCTAAGAAGCTAACGTGATATGAAAGCGCGAGGCTGACTATGTTCAGCGGCGAATCGATAGAGCCGTAAGGCGTGGTAGTGGTTTTTAGCTCGAATTCGGAAGTGGGCGAAAGCTGGCCTTTGGTAAGACCGTATATCTGATTGTCCATAACTATATAGGTCATATTGGTATTGCGCCGCGCCACGTGAGGCATGTGGCCGCCGCCTATGGCGAAGCCGTCGCCGTCGCCGCCGGCGACTATTACGGTGGTTTCAGGCGAGGCCATCTTAACGCCGGAGGCGATAGGAATGGCGCGGCCGTGAACGGTATTGAAGCCGTAAGTGGAAACATAACCCGGTATGCGCGACGAACAGCCGATACCAGATACTATGGCCACTTTTTCAGGTTCGAGCTGAAGCATGTTAAGCGCGCGGTAAATAGCATTGACTACGCCGTAATCGCCGCAGCCTGCGCACCATATAGGTTTGAGGCCTGATTTATAATCGTTTATTGCATATTTATTATCGGTTTTAACTTCCGGTGCGCCGGATACCGTATTGGATGGTGCTGACATTTGAGCTGCCTGTGACATTAAAATGCCTCCTTTATAACGTTTCTGATTTCTTCTACGGAAAAAGGATCGCCGCCGGAGCGCTTATAAAGTTTGACGTCTTCCGGAAGGCCGACATAGGATTTGAGATAGATATAGAACTGTTTTGAGTATGACATTTCAATTACAAGCGTCTTTTTAAGTGAAGAAATAAAGTTTTTAAGCTGCAGTTCCGGCACGGGGAACAAAATTTTCGGAACTATGGCTTTAATTTTATAACCGTTATTATTCAAATCGTTAAGAACTTCTTTAACTACGCCGCGAGTAGAGCCCCAGCAGACAATTCCGCATGTGGCGTCTTCGGGGCCGAACGATTCGACGAGATCGTCTTTAAACTCTTCGAGTATCAATTCGAGTTTTTTATAACGCTTTTCATTCATTTTTTCGTGCATTTGAGTATTTGACACGGGCGAGCCTTTTTCATCGTGCTCGATACCGGCGGCAAGATACATGCCTTTTTTAATTCCGGGCCAGCTCATCGGAACAACAGGATTAGCGCCTAATTTATATCTTTTATAACCCTCTTCAAGTATTTTTTCGTCCGGCTGCTGTCTTTCATAAACCATATCGTAATATTTATTCTTTTTAATTTCATCAACTTCAATAGAGGTTTTACGCTGGCCGATAAATTGGTCGGATAATATTATAGCGGGCAGTTGATATTTTTCGGCGAGGTAAAAAGCTTTCATGGTCATTTCGAAACAGCTTTTAACCGAATACGGCGCGACGACGACTTTCGGAGCGTCGCCGTGAGTGGCGAAAAGCGCCTGCTGAAGATCGGCCTGTTCCATTTTAGTGGGAAGCCCGGTTGACGGCCCGCCGCGCATAACATTTAAAATTACCGCCGGAAGTTCGGCTATTGAAGAAAGTCCGATCATTTCGACCATAAGCGAGACGCCGGGGCCGGAAGTAGCCGTGAAGGCTTTTTTTCCGGCAAAAGAAGCGCCTATCACCATGCCGAGAGCGGATATTTCATCTTCGGTCTGTATCATTTTTCCGCCAACTTTAGGATATTCGCGGCTTAATATTTCCATTACTTCAGAAGACGGAGTGATCGGATAACCGGCATAAAATCTGCAGCCGGCATATAAGGAAGCGATAGCCACCATTTCATTTCCGGTCATCATTAATTTAGGCTCGGATATACTATAATTTAACCCTTTGAGCGGAACTTTGCCTTTCATATTTTTTTCGCCGAATTCGTAACCGGCTCTCAGGGCCTTTAAATTGCCCTCTACTAC
>CAYTCW010000067.1:1173-18155 GCA_964436235.1 uncultured bacterium | reverse complement strand
GTCAAAACCATTTTAGAAGATATTCTGGTTTTAGAAAGCGACTCGCCGCCGCGTATCTGCGCGCCGTAGTTTTTTACCATCATTGAATAAAGGCCAAGCATCGACGCGGAAGACGCTAAAATTTCTCCGGCTGAGACTACGCCGTCGCCGCCGCGGCCTATCATACCTATTATTAAATCATCTACCATACCCTACCCCCGGTTATCATTAATTTATTACTTTATACTGCTTACATTACCGATTTGCTATATTCTAACACAGCCTTTAATTTTTTTCAAGCATAATAGACAATAATTAATAATATTTAAAAAACAACTAAAATTTAAAATTTTTGTTGCGCGCAAGCTAAAAAAATGCTAAAATAAAAAAAATTATTGCCTGATGAGGTATTAAATGAATGAGGCTATATTAAGCGGCGCTAATATTTTTTTAGCCAACGATAATTATAACTCTCTCATAGAAATCAAAAGTCTTCTCGAAGAAGCCGGATACCGTTCTATCGATACTTTCGCTAACGGCAACGAGCTTTTATTCGAGCTCAAAAATAAAAAACCCGATTTAATAATTTCAGATATCTGCATGCCGCAGGTTGACGGCTTTCAGCTTTTGCGCGAAATTAAATCGAATCCCGATAAGCTCGTCAAATCCACGCCCGTAATTTTATATTCAGCGATGTTCAACGATTTCGAAACTCGAAAATTAGCCAACGAACTCGGCGCCGATAATTTTTTTAATTTTCCCTTCGATGCCAAAAATTTCCTTGCCGCCATAGATAAGGCACTGAGTCTCAAACTGCGGGGCGAAATCATAACGGCCGGTGAAATGCCTGCAGCGGCGGATGAAATCAAAATCGTTATTCTCGAAGACGACAAATTCAGCTCGCGCTTTCTTCTTCATGCGCTTAAAGAGCTGAATTATAAATTATACGCGGCCGAATCCATAGCCGAATTCAATGTTATATATGAAGAAAATAAGCCGCAGATATGCATTATAGATTATAACCTGCCCGACGGCGACGGAATAGAAGTTTTAAAGAAAATAAAATCATTGAATGACGGAATAAAAGTAATAATGATGACCGCTATTACAAACGAGCGCATGATAGACGATTTCATTAAAGAGGGCGCCGATAATTTTATAAATAAGCCGATTAACGTACGAAATCTTATAACGGCCATTAAAAACGCCGCCGAAACTATCGGTGCGTCAAAAAAAGACGAAACGGACATAAGCGAAAATCCACGAAATACGCTATACGAATTTTCGCCTGATTTTCAAGATATCTTTTTCAGCGCTCCGGCGGCATTAGCGGTAATAAACGAAAACCTCGACTGTTTACTATATAACTCTGAATTCGGTTCCATATTCAAATCGCGTGCGAAAAACCCGCGCCTCGTTGACGATAACGAATCGCTGAGCGTCGAAGCGATACTCAGCGACGAAGAAAGCGAAAAACTTAAAATCATTCTCAACGATATGACGCGGAAAAAAAACGGAATAAAGCAAAACTTTACATTTTCAGGACCTTCGCCGGACGGCCGCGACTCCTCCGCAGTTGTAATGTCAATAAAAAGCGCTGAACCAAAGAGCGTTTTAAGCGATAACATCTTTTATATATCGCTCGGCGGCTTATAAATTAATTTTTATGACGGCCGCGCCGCGATTTTTTATCTTTTTTTGCTTCTGTTTTAACTTCAACTTCGCCTGTTTTATGAGATCTCAAAACAGTTTCGGAAGTTTTGTCATCGGCCGGTTCGATTTTTATTTTATTAAAAGCGGCCGCCGCCGTCTCGAGTTCACTTAAAAGATTGACGATACGCGCTCGCTCCGAATTTAAATCAAGAGTTTTTTTATCGATGCGTTCGATTCTCTTAGTTATTCTTTCGCGAAGTTTTTCAATTTCATTCTTCAGCCGGGCGTAGCGCGCGGCCGGAATTGGATCGCCGCTTTTAACAAAACGGTTTATTTTTTCTATAAACCCGCTTTTGTGTTTATTAATTTCAACCGGGCCACTGCTCTTGCTTTTTCCTCTAAACGCCCCGGCGGCCGAATCGCCTTCGAGCGGCTCCTGACGGCCGTAAACGCCGCCGCTTAAAACAGTCAAAACAAAGGCAGCCGAACACAAAATTAAACCGGCCCTTTTAAAAAAGTTTTTTTCGGTATTCGATTTTTCACTAATGGAACTACTAATCATAAACAAAACCACCTGACTACTTTTTGATATACTTTGATATTTTATCTATATAACTCTGGGCTTTTTGCGAATAACCGCCGCCCTTATCCAGATCGGTAATTTTATCGAAATCTAATTTAGCCGCCTCGTAAATTTCAAGGTTGAATAAAGACTGGCCGCGCTTGAAATAAGAATCGAGCAATACTTTTTTCAGATCAGCATTCTGAGGATTTTTAACGACTAATTTTGATAGCGAATTTATGGATTCGCTGAAATGGCCTTCATTTAAATATTGCTTAGCCTGATCGATCTGATCGTTAATGGTAAAAGACGGCGTCGGGGCAGGCTGCGCAGGGGCGGCGGGGCCTTCTTCGGAAGCCGCTGTGACTGAAGCTGAGCCGGCCGGCGGTTCGGGATTGTCGCCGGCGGTCTCAGACGGCTGAGCAATGGATTTAACTAAAGTTACGAGCTGCTGATAATCTTTTCCTTCGACGACGAACCAGTAAATCGAAAAACCGCCGGCAATGCTTATCGTAAATAAAAACGCCATTATAAAAAGCAGCTTGAATAATGAAATACGGCGAACCGGAGCGCCGGCGGGGACTAAAACCGGTTGTTCGTGTTTTATATTTTGTCTCGACGAAGCAGCTCCTGCCGAAGCGGAAGAAGCCGTTTGCTGTTTCGGCTGATTGGTTTTTGACGCGGACTGGGCCGTCTGAGTTTTAACGGCGGCCGCAGCGGCCTGAGACGGCTGTTTGGCGGCCTGCAATTTTAACGCGGCCTCCGGTTTTTCCTTTCGCTTAGCCTCGGCGCGTTCGAGCGCCTCTTTAGCCTTCTGCTGGACTGATTCCACCTTGTCGCTCACGGCGATGGAAATCAGCTCCATCGCCTCATCGCTGGCGATTTCGCCAAGAACGTAAAGCGCCGATTCGCGCATCTGGGCTTTAGTCGAAAACATCATAGTTTTCAGCCGGGCGAGAATAACTTTACCCGCTGACATATTGCTCTGGGCGTACTTCCAGACGGCCTTGACCACGTTGGCTCTCACGCGGTTATCACCGTGGTTTATATACTTAATGAGCTCTTCTATACATTTGGCGTTTCCGAGATTTTCGAGGGCCTCCGCGGTATTAGCCACCACGCGCATATCTTCGTCTTTTAAAAAACCGATCACCGCTTCCATGTTTTCTCGGCCGCCAAGTCTGCCGACCGCGCTGATAAGCGTCGCTTTTATAAAGGTGTTTTTTTCAATTGCAAGCCTTTTAATAAGCTGATCTAAAGAAGAGGAATCGTTTTCATCGATTAATTTCTGTATGCGATCGATCTCTCTGCGCGCGGCTTCGTCGATCATCTTAGCCGGTTCAGCCGCTGTTCCTCCGTCTCCCGACGACAATTCAGATGAAATTTCCGGCGGCGTTTCAAACTTTGAAGAGTCTTTGCCGGACGGCACTTCAGCCGGCCGAACTTTTTCTTTTTCTTCTTCTTCTTTTTTTTCTTTTGCTGCTTTTTCTTCCGCTGGTGATGATTTTTTTACCGCATTTACTTCGGCCTTTTTAATATCTGGCGCAATTTCATCCGCCCTGACTTTCACTTCCGCGTCCGGCGCTTCTTCAATATTTTCGTCAACCACAGCCTCCGCCACGCGGCCTCCAGAGACCAAAGAAGGTATTTTACTTATTTCTTCTTCGCTGACCGGCTGCTGTGAAGACGCATACTCGCGTTCGGCTTTGAGTTTAAGCGCGTTATTAAGCGCGGCTTCAGCTTTAGCCTTTATTTCGGGATTCTTATCATTTGCCGCGATACTCAGAAGATCGATAGCCTCTTCGTCGCCGATTTCGCTCAAAACGAATATAGCGGATTCGCGCATTTGATTTTTAGTCGAAAACATCATTTCTTTAAGGCGCTCGAGGACTATCCTGTTCGCGGTGACATTAGTATGCGCGTATTTCCAGATGGCCTTTACGGTATTAGCCCGCACGCGGTTATCCGGATGCGCCACTAATTTAACTATATGCTCGACGCATTTAGGATTACCGATAGTTTCAAGCGCCTGTACTACATTTGCCACTACGCGGGCGTCGGGGTCTTTAACGAAAGGAAGCAGCGCTTCGAGCTCGCCGCGGCCGCCGAGTTTTCCGACTGCGCTTATCAGAGTGGCCTTTATAAAAGTGTTTTTTTCGACTGCGAGCGCTTTTAATATCTGCGCAAGCGCGCTTTTATCGCCGGAATCGATATAGGACTGTATCCTATCGATTTTAGCGCGCGTTTCTTCGTCGATGCCTTTAGTGGCGTCGGCCTCGCCGCGCGAAAGTTTTTCGATTACGCCGTTTATATATTTTTCTTCGGTTTTTTTACTATTTCGCTCGGTATATGTATTTTTAGCTTTTTCGAGCATCACGGAGGCTTTCGCGCTTAATTCGATATTATCGCTGAAAGCGGCTTTATCGAGTATATCTATTGATTCTTCGTCCGCGATTTCGCTTAAAACGAATAAAGCGGATTCGCACATTTCGATATTAGCCGATTCGGTCATCTGTCTTAGTTTTTCGACTACATGACGATTTATGCTCATATTAGAATCCGTAAATTTCCACAGCGCCTTAATTACATTCGCCCTGACGCGGTTGTCCGGATGTGAAATAAGTTTGATAAGCTCTTCTACGCATTTAGGATTGCCGAGTCTCTCGAGAGCTTCTACTGTATTAGCTATTACCCTGAAATCGTAGTCGCTTAAAAAAACGAGAATATCTTCCATATTCGATTTATCACCGAGCCGGCCTATCGCGCTTATATAAGTAGCCTTTATAAAAGGATCTTCCTCGGCGGCGAGCTGCTCGAACGCCTCGTTGACAAGCGATACATCTTTTTCGCGGATGCGCCTTAAAATAGTATCTACGGCTTCGCGCGTGTCCGCAGGCATATCTTCGGGCTTAACCTGAGCGGCCGCCGCCTCCCCCGCCGAAGGAGCCTGAGCGCTTTCGTGCTCCGCGGAAGAATCTTTTGCCGCCGATAGCTCCGATAATATCTTTTTAAGATCGCCGTGTTCTTTTTGAATAAGAGAGAGCGATTTCTTCATGAAATATTTAACGCCGGGATTCTCATCATTTTCGAGGGTTTTCAAAAGAATCGGAACTAATCTTTTATCGGTAACGCCTACAAGGCAGGCCGCTGCTTCTTCGCGCACCTCATCGTTAGCGTCGCTTAATTTTTTTATAAGTGAATTGATATCTATATTTTTATCTGTCATAAGATAAAAAGTATAATTTAACCATTGAAAAAAGTCAAGATTTTTTATCGTTTTTATGCCGTTATTATAATAATAATTGACAAAAGGCGGAAATATAATTATAATAGTGCAAAATTTAGAGTCAAAAATAAGTAAGGAAGCGTTTATGAATTTTGAACTAATAAGGGCCTCGGAGCTCAAATCGCAGCTGATCGAATTCGCTTATTCACAGCGTTTTAAAGACCTTCACGACAAGGTGCTCACGACCGTATTCGCGGATATGAAAAATTACGAAACCGGCCAGATAGAAACCGTTAAAGTCGATCAATTGTCGCCCGAAGAATATTTTAACTTTTTGGACTGGTTCGCCTTAGAATTAAAACATACCGACGGGCGGAGCATTCTCGACTACTTTATAGAGGAAAATAAAGGCGTTTTGAGCGCCGATGACGCCGAAGCGCTTAACCGCTGGCGCGACGTTTTTGAAAGCACTTTCAAAGTTAAAAACATCCTCGAAGACGGCTTTCACGCCATCAATCTGTTCAACCTCAAAGAATATATCATAAAGCCGACCGTTTCCATAGAAGAGCTTAAAACCATCGATAAAAATTCTTTTATAAACGCCAGGATAGTGCCTTATAAAAACTACCATATTTTTTCGGGCGCCATACTCCAACTCGGTTTTGAAACCATTAACGACACTATCGATTATATAGTCGAGATCATGTCTCAGCAGCCCGCTTTATACTTTCAGGATAACAACGAAGGCGTTACCGCGGGTTTTATGCTGCAGAAGAAAGAATGCGAAATATTCAAGCAGCACTTCGGCGATGAAATATTCGTCTGCGAAGGCTATAACCTCAAAAAAAATTACGAAGAATTTTATATAAAAGCCTATCCGGCCATTAAAGAAATGAGGGCGCTTCTGCATCCGCCGAAAAACCCTTCAGAGGCCGGCGGCGAAGAAGACAACATAGAAGTACCGCACGGTTTCGACGAAATATTCAATAAATACCGCGATTTTGAAACCGTAGCGATGATATACGACGATATCGAAGGTATTAATTTTTACCCCGATTTCGATAAATTCCAGCGCCTCTTTTCGGGCGATTATATCGAACAGGTCGATTTCATTCCCGCCGAAAAAGGCACGCCGAAAGAAACCTGCGAAATTAAAGCCGGCATATTGCTCGACTATCTCAAAGACGAATCCATATCGCCGCTCGTCTTTAAAAAAATGTATGAGCGATATCCCGGAAACGCTTTGCTGATACTATCGAACGCGCTCAACTTCAACCCCAAAGATTTTAATTACGACGCCGATATCGAAAAATATCTTTTTACCTATAAAAGCTATTATTACAAAACAAAGCCGATACCATCGATTCTGCCGGTCGATATCCAGGATTTTATAAAAGAGATAATCGCCGATTGAACGCCTGGCGGATTATATAACCGGCGGCGCGGCGCAAAACGCCTTCGCCCGGAATTTAATCGGCCGCCGATGCCCGCGCGGCCGCATGAACGGCGGTTAAATTAATGAGTATTAAAAAAAGAATGATAAAATTCGTTTTACTTCTTATAGTCGCATATTTTCTGCTTTTATCCACGCTGCTTTTAAGCGTAGATACGATAATATTTCCGCGCTTCAGAGCGGCAAAGCTCATCATGACGCCTGAAAAACTCGGTTTGAACTACGAAGAAGTTTTCGTAGAGACAAAAGACTCCGACAAACTTTGCTGCTGGTATATAACCGGAAAAAACACGAGTGAAACCACTCTTATATATAACCACGGCAACGCCGAAAATATATCCACGGCGCTTCCACATGCGGCCGCCATAGCTTCTAAACTCAACGCCAATTTATTTATCTACGATTACCGCGGATACGCTAAAAGCGAAGGCAGGCCGTCAACTAAAACTTTTTACGACGATTGCGATTCAATTTATAATTACATAGCCGCCAGGCCCGAACTTAAAAATAATAAATTCGTGATATACGGCCGTTCGCTCGGCGGAGCGGCAGCCATCCACATGGCTTCAAAGTACCCTTGCAGCCGGCTTATAACCGAGGCTACTTTCGTATCGGTCCCGCGGCATATATGGTTTAATCCCGTGCTTTTTATATTTTATCCTTTCGTAAGCGAATATCTGCCGAGCTCTGCTAAAGCCGCCTCGGTAAAAGCTCCGTGGCTCATAATTCACGGCGGCCGCGACGGCGTGATAAGCGTTAAAAACGCCTATGCGCTCAACGAACTCGATATAAGCTCGAAACGCTCGTTATATATCGTCGAAGAGGCATCGCACAACAATGTAATGGCCCTGCGTGGAAATGAATATCTCGATAAAGTTTATGAATTCGTTAATAAAGAATAAATTAATAACCGCTGAAGCGATATAAGGCAAAGACGGCCGCCAGGTTATTATTTATAAAGATAAACTGAAAGGCGCATGCTCTTTTTACCATTTATAATTCAGATTGACGCCGAAACGCTCGTACCAATATCCCTCGCCGTCTTCAGCCGCGGCGCTGTCTGCGCCAGAATCGGTTTTTAAATAAGAAGCCCTGAGTTCCAAACCGCGCCTGATATTATAGAAACCTTCCAGCGTATATTTATGGTAATTTTTCCATAATTTTTCAAACTCTTTCGAACGGCCGTACTCTTCATTGACCGTCAACCCGTAATTTTTAGCGGGCGGCATATATGAAAGATGATATTCCAGTCCGCCGCTGTCATGGCGCACCGGCGAATAATATCCATTATACCTCTTTTCCTTGAACGCCGAATACTTATATAACGGCCCGGCAATTAATTTAAAATCACCTTTTTTCATTGTTTTATTAAATTTAAACGACATGTTCTTCTTTGTATTCGAATCTGAAAACACATGATAACCGGCGCCTAAAAACATTTCATAATCGTTTCCCATAGAGCGTTTCAATTCAAAGACCGGACCGCTCATCGAAATTTTATTTCTAAACGCCGCCGGATTTTCAAATATTATGCTTTTATCGAAATAAAGCGACATACTCAAATGCCTGACCTTATTGTAACCTGCGCCAAGAAGATAACCGGTATTATGATCACGGCCGCCGCGCGGATCCGAAAAACCGTAAATCGAAACGCCACCGAAAACTTTAAACAAAGGTGAAACCTGCGTTTGAACTTTTAAATTAGCGGTCTCCGCTTTATATTTTAATGGAGAATTATCCATGAAAATATCGTAATTTCTGTATGAAGCTTTTAACCTTGTGTTTAAATCGATATCCGTGGCGATATCGCCTCCGAAGCTGTTGGCGTTGATAAGGTCGGAATCTTTTGAATTCTGGCGAAAGGGCTTGAACTCCGTTCTATGAGCTTCGGCTATGGCGCGTTTTAAAGATTTTGCGTACGGATAATCGGCGTCTTTTGCGAGCGCTTCTTCTATTTTTTCAGCGGCCTGCCTGTCGAGTGAAAAAATATGCAGAGCATTGGCGTAGCCGGTTATGGTTTCAAGACTTTTTTTACTTCGCGAATAGGCTTCACGGTAATAGTTAAGGCTTTTATAAAATTTTCCCATCCAGAAATAAGTTCTGGCGATCGAGCCGGTAATTTCCGAATCTAAAGGATAGTCTATCAACATTTTTTTATATTCTTCGATAGCCTGAAGGTATTTTTTCTGCCAGGATAAATTAAGAGCGATATATAAGCGAGCGTCGTAACTGCCAGGCTTGAGCGCGAGAGCCTCGCGGTAATTAATGATAGCCGCGTCGTAGTCGCGCGACTGTGAATTTTTAAGGGCGCGCTCCATTAAACTTTCGTATTGCGCCGCGAGCTTCTCCGCTAAAGCGTCCCGTTCGCTTTTGAGCGCTGCCTGAGCTTTTAAGGCTTTTTCTTCTTCTTCGGGCGTTTTATAAGCGCGCCCGGCCGCGATAAGCTCTTTAATTGCCGCCTCATCGATACCCGAGCGTTTCATCGCATCGGCGGCCTTCGTATAATATTTTTCAGCGGCGGCTTTCGAGGCGAGCCTTTGATGACATTGCGCCGCCGCGATAAAGATCTCATAATCGTTTTTATTGTACTTAAGATATTTATCGAACCTTTTAATAGCCGCCTCATAAGAGGAGCGCGACGCATAAATAAGCCCGCTGTACTTATAAGCCTCTCTCACGGCGGGAAATTTAGCGATGGTATAGTTTAATAATTCGGCGGCGCGTTCATAATTTTTTTCGTGATACGCCTCGATACCGCGGCTGAGATAGGCCGCAGACAATTCTTTCATTCCCGAGATGACGCGCCCGTCGTTCTTATTAAGCGAAGAAAGTTCGGAGTAAAGTTTTAGTGAACTTCTGAGACGGCCGCTGAAAGTATATAAACGCGCTAGCTCGAGGCGAATATCAAAACTTTCATCTCCATCTTTATATTCTTTGAGCAGCGCCGTTAAAACGTCTATGGCGGCGCCGTATTTTTTCTGCCATGTGTACACTTTAGCCAGCCCGAGACCGGCTTCTAAAGTATCCGTTCCCGCCGTCATAACTTCGCCGTAAAGCCCGGCAGCTTTTTTATACTTAGCCGTCCACGCCATATATTGAGCGTATTGTAATTTAACGTAATTACTTTGACCGTGCTCTTTATAAAGCGTCTCATACTCTTTTGCGGCGGCTTTTTTCTCGTTATTGAAATAATAAGTTTTTGCAAGCGCGAGTTTAGCGTCGATATAACCCGGTGAAACCTCGAGCGTTTTTAAAAACCACTCGCGGGCTTTTTTAAGGTCTTTATTCCACAGATAATTCTGGCCGGCGGCGAACATGGCGTCGGCGTTACGGGGATCGAATGCCGCTATTTTTAGATATATGGAGGCCGCTTTATCGTAATTTTTTAAAATACTTTCCCTGCGGGCTTCTTCAAAACACTTCTGCACATCGCATTTAACGATTTCTTTTAATTCATTTTTTGCGCTTTTATAAAAATCAAAAAACCTTTGAGCATAAGAATTATCGTCGAGCTGCGCGATTAATATTTGACCGCCGTCTTCAAAAGAAGCCGCCGCAGACGGCGATGTAAATACAAAAGATAAATACAGAAAAGCGGCCATAAAAGAAAACAAAATAAAGGCAGCGTTTTTATTGATTAACGATTTTTCAATTCCTGCGCAATCTACGATTTTTTTATTTTCACCGTTTTCCCTGCGCTGCATATATTCTTCGCAATGGAAAAGCCCTTGCGTTAAATTATATTTCATATAATCGCCTTTCATTATAGCCTTTATTACCGGGTATAATACAGAATTATTTATTTTAAATCAATAGTTTTTTAACGCTTTTTTTGCAATTATAAAATCATTACGATATAATGATAATTTTCATTGCAATTTAAATAATTTATCATTACGATAAGTTAATTCAATTTTTTAATTTTTTTATCAAATTTTGATTGACTATATTTGAATTCTTAATTATAATAGTTCTTACCTATATCGGATTAATTTTATCATTAAATATAAATTTATAGATATTTTTTCGAGGCGAAATGGACCTGCAGTTTATTAAAATATTATTAATTGAAGACAATCCCGGCGATATCATCCTTCTTAACGAAATGTTAAGACGCGAGGGCCTTGAATTTGAAATGACCTCCAAACCTTCGTTAGGCGAAGCTATCGAAAGTCTTTCAAATTCCGCTTACGATCTTTTGATCTTAGATTTAACCCTGCCGGACAGCGCAGGTATCCAAACGCTTATCAGCGTTAAAAAATATTGCTCCCTGATACCCGTGATAGTACTGACCGGCACTAAAGACTACCTGACCGGAACGCGAGCTATCGCCGAAGGCGCGCAGGATTACCTTGTCAAAGAAGAGGCCGACGGCAAATCGCTGATGCGTTCCATTCGCTACGCGCGCGAGCGCCAGCGCCTTATGCTCGAACTCGAACAGGAACGCAAAAAAGAATTAAAAATAAGCGAAGCTCGCTACAGGGCTATAGTCGAAGACCAGACCGAATTAATATGCCGGCTTACTCCCGACTGTACCATAACCTTTGTTAACGGTGCATACTGCAGGTTTTTTAACGGTAATCCGGCCGATTTTATTGGCAAACAATTCAAGTTCCAGCTGCCCGAAGCTAACCGCGAATCAATCGCAAACGGCGTTTCGGCTTTAAACGCCGGCAATCACTTCGCGGTGTTCGAATATTCATATATGTCCGAATCGGACGGCAAAAAAAGATGGCTCGAATGGAGCTGCCGCGCTATATTCGACGAACATTTCGAAATAAAAGAATATCAGGCGGTCGGCCTCGATATAACCGAACGCAAACTCGCCGAAGAAAATCTTCAGGTCATCAACGATAATCTCGAAGTCCTGATCAAAGACCGCACTTACGAACTCGCATATACCAATTCAAAACTCGAAAAAGAAATATTGCAGCGAAAACAGGCCGAAGAATCCCTCGAATCCGAAAAGGAAAGGCTCGCCGTAACGCTTCGCAGCATAGGCGAAGGGGTTATCGCCGTCGATAACCACATGAAAATAACGCTTATAAACGACATGGCCGAACTGATCGTCGGCTGGAGCTTCGAAGAAGCCATAAGCCGTAATTTAGACGAAGTATTTTTTCTTTATAATTCGATCAACGGCCAGAAAATTGAAAACCCGGCCGGCGAGTCTATAAATAACGGCGAAATGGTTATGTTCGGACATCAAACAAAAATATTATCTAAAAATAACACCGAAATTTACGCATCGATAACATGCGCGCCGATACGCGATAAAGGCAATAAAATAATCGGAGCCATACTCGCTTTTCGCGATATGAGCGAGCATAAAAAAGTAGAGGAAGAATTATTAAAAATAAGCAAGCTCGAATCGCTCAGCCTCTTAGCCAGCGGTATTGCGCATGATTTCAATAACTTTTTAACCGGCATCGTCGGAAATATTTCATTAGCTAAAATGCTCGCGCCGCCGGAGGGCGAAATCTATAAAATATTGACCAGCGCCGAAGATATATCTTTTCAGGCAAAAGAGCTTACCGTCCAGCTTTTAACCTTCGCAAGAGGCAGCACGGCGAATAAAAAACTCACGAATATCGGCGAACTTCTTAAAAATTCAATTAACTTCATGGCCCGCGGTTCGAGCGTCAAATGCGAATTTAAAATTAACGATAATCTCGCCCATGTTGAAATTGACGTGGGCCAGATCAATCAGGTCGTATCGAATCTGGTTATAAACTCGATCCAGGCGGTCCCCGAAGGCGGCCTGATAAGAGTTACTGCCGAAAATATAAATATCCTCGGAGAAAAACCGCCATTGAAAACCGGCCGCTACGTCAAGATCATCTTCAAAGACAACGGCTGCGGCATCGAGGAAAAAAACCTCACAAAAATATTCGACCCCTATTTTACGACCAAGGCAAAAGGCAACGGCCTCGGTCTTTCATCGGTCTATTCAATTATTAAAAGCCATGGCGGCCTGATTACGGCCGAATCAAAGCCGGGCGAAGGCGCTTCCTTTATAATTTACCTGCCAGCCGCTGACGGCACGGCGGCCGAACCGGGCGGCGAAGTTAAAACCGCGGCGGTTAAAGATAAAAAAACCGGTATAAAAGGTAAAATTCTTATAATGGACGACGAAGAACTTATCCGCAATATAACTTCACAACTTTTAAACCATTTAGGTTTTGAAGCGCATTGCGCGCCAGACGGCGCAGAAGCGATAACGCTTTATAAAGAAGCTATAAAATCGAATACGCCTTTCGACCTTGTCATAACCGATCTTACCGTTCCGGGCGGCATGGGCGGCGTCGAAATGATCCAGAAAATAATAGAATTCGACCCGGGAGTCAAAGCCATAGCGGCAAGCGGATATTTCAGCGACCAGTCTAAAATAGAAGATTTCGAAAAATCCGGATTCAAAGAATATATTACCAAACCTTTTAAAATTAACGAATTAGTTAAAACCATTACAAAATTAATAGAGGCAAAATAACAGGCGCAAGATATTTATTATTCAAAAAATATCCTGCGCCTGTCGCTATTCTATTAACTTTTCACTTTTTCCCGTTTCCTGTTTCCTGCTTCCTGCTTTCTGTTTTCTGTTTTTTAAAAAGTTCCGGTGACGCCTAAGGTGACTTTCTGGCGGCTGTAGCTGTTGCCGTAAATATTTTTATGCACTAAATCATAATCGGAATCGCTTATATAAGCTAAATTAATATTATATCCGTCTATGGTAGGCACTCTGAAGCCTATGCTGAAGGCGTCGCTGTTATATTCTACGGTAAGATTGGCCACCTTAAGATCGAAATTAGCGCCCGCTATAAAGAAGAAATTATTCGGCGCCATTTCCGAAAAATCATATCCGCCGTAATGCGATTTATTCATCGGATAGGCCCTGTGGCCGCCGAAATTAACACCCATGCCGAAGTACGCGATCTCCTGTCCGGCCACTAAATAAGCCGAACTGTACGAATTATTATCGGTTTCTATAACTAAGCCTGCCGCTACTTTTAACGCCTTGCTGTCAGGAAAAAGATATTTTAAATTAAGCGATAGTCCGGGATCAAAAGAGCTTTGCATCGAATCGACCGATTTGGAAAAACCGGCTTCCACCGAAGAAGATATGCCATAGAGGCCGTTAACGATTATGCTGCGCTCGTTCGAACTCGAGGCGCGCTGTATCGAATAACTTTGTAAATATAAACCGCCGCCGAACTTTCCGGGTTTACAAACCGAGGGCGACGGCGTTAAAAAAAGACCGGTCGGACCGGCTAAGGAGCTATCCGCGTGAGCGCTTCCAGCCGTCATTAATAACGAAATTAACAAAAATAATAATATGCCTGCTGCGCCTGAAATTACCTGTTTTTTTTCCTCGTTCTTCTTTTTAATCTCGTTCATATTCACTCATCACTTTCATTAAATGTATTTATTATATTAAAAACGATACGATACACTATTATATCAATATACCGTATCGACATAAAAATAAATATATTTAATTTTTGAAGGCTGAATTTTAATCTTTAAGCGCGAACGGCTTAATTTATGATTGAAGAATTTTATGGACGGTGTCGCCGTCGATATTCCATTTTTCTAAGGTAACTTTAACGCTGTATTTATACTTTTCTTCGCTTGTGCGTTTTAAGAGTTCCGTCAACTGCTCTATCGCTTTTTGACCGTCGCCCGACGCAAAATATATTTCAGCGAGTTTGATACGCGCGTAATGAAGGCCAGGATGCATATCTAATGCCTGCATATAAAAATTTTTCGCCTGCAAAAAATTTTTGTTGTTAAAGTAAAGATCGCCGAGCTGCGCCCTTATTTCGGCAAGGCCTGGAAATTTAACTAAATTTCTTTCCAGCTCGCCGCGCTTTAAAATGAAAATAAAACGCTTAGACAGCAGATAAAGAATGAAAAGCAGTATCATTATAAAAATGACATTATAGGGATATACGAATATCAAATCAGGGTTGATGCCCCAGAACTTCAAACCGTCGAGCATAATTTATCCTTTTTCTTCCTTTCTTTTAAATATCTGATATCCGATAACCAGAAAAGCTAAGGAATATAAAATGTTAACCCCGAGCATATCGAAAGAAATCGGCATATTTTGATAACTGCCGTCTTCGACCATCTTGATAAGTTTTTCATATTTAATGACCTCGCAAGATTTTAAATATGAATAATTGACTAAATTATCGGCTATATAAAAAGGAATTATGTCGAGCTTGCCGAAAAGCAATATCACATTATCAATAAGTTTAAGCGCGAATGTGGCGAATATGGTAAATGCCATGGTCGATTCCGCGGAGCGCGCAAAAATCGAAACTAAAAATACCAGCGATATATAAGAAAAATTGATGACGAAATATGCGCTGCAAAGTTGCAGCAGCAAAGGATAATCAATAAGCGCGAATACTTTAAAGCCGAAAACCCTGTCGAGCGCCACTCCTATAAGCGCGCAGAGCGCAAGATAAAAAAAGAGGTTCATAACGAAAAATACGAGAGTGCTTAAAAGTTTTCCCATATATATGGTCAGCCGTTTAAAAGGCATTAAAAGCATAAGCTTGATCGATTTATTTTCGAATTCCTTCGAAATCAGCTCGCCTGCGATTATAGTCTGAAAAAACCAGCTCGCCCACGAAAAAAAGCTGAGCAGAACGACGAGCGTTCCCATTATGCCGCTGCCGAATTCCTTTACGAACATCTGCTGCATGACTCCGAAATCCCTGTATATCATACCCTTGAAAAAAAGTACGGTAAGAACGAAAAGAAGCATCAGCGGAAGAAAGTTTATAGCGAATGAACAGAAATAAACTTTTTTAAGCCGACGCATTTTATATAATTCATATCTTAGAATATCGAACATATTTTCACCGGTTATTTTTGTAACGAACTTATTACATATTATAAAAAAATATTTGCTATTGAGCGTTAGCGCTCTTTTTTTCTTCTAACTTACCTTCGCCCGCGCCTGCCGTTTTACCCTCACCTTCGCCGGTTACTTCAAGAAAATAATTTTCAAGACTGCGCTTGGTTTTTACGAAGTTGTAAATATCGAAACCATTTTCCACAAGCTCTTTAAGCAAACGCGATACGCTTTCGCGGCCGAGCTTTACTTCGATAAAACTTGCGTTAGCCCTTATTTTCAGGGCCGCCTCGCCGATATACTCACGCCGCCCGATAAATTCCATACAGTTATCGGTTTGCTGAGGCGCGGTTTCGATCTCGTATATTTCAAGTTCCGAGCTCAATAAAGCGCTTACCTTGCCGTATGTAACAACGCTTCCGTCTTTAATTATAACCACGAAATCGCATATCTGCTCTATTTCGTGCAGAAGGTGCGAAGAAATAAGGACCGTCGCTTTTTTTTCCGCGGCAAGGCTTTTTATAAGCTCGCGCATTTCAGCCTGGCCTTTAGGGTCCATGCCTGAAGTCGGCTCGTCTAATATAATTATGGAACAATCAGTCAATAATATCTTGGCCACGTAAAGTTTCTGACGCATGCCGGTAGAATATTGGCTCACTTTTTTATGACGATGGTCGTAAAGCCCTACTTTTTTCAAACTCTCATCTATGGCCGCCGGCGTGATATGCTTATAAATTTTAGAGGTTATGACCAAATTTTCAAGACCGGTCATAAATTCATAAAAAACGGGCAATTCAACGAGCGCGCCCGTATCTTTAAGCGCGGAGTCGTAATCGTATTCGGTATTAAAGCCGGCTATATAACTTTCGCCCGAATCTTTTCTGATCAGGTTAAGCATTACTTTAAGACTGGTGGATTTACCGGCGCCGTTAGGCCCTAAAAAACCCACCACTGAACCGGCTTCAACCTTAAAACTCAAGTCTTTTAAAACGCTTTTTTTAAAATATCTGCCGCTGAGCCTTACTATCAGCTCCCACGGCAATTTTAAAATTCTTTTGAGCGTGAAGGCTTCGCCGAAACTTTTATATAAATTCTTAGCCTCTATGGCCGTTAAATCTTTTACGCCGGACATCGCATTTTTTCCTGTTCTTTATTATTTACCGCTTTATTTACTTAAGAAATTAGAGAAATTATATAACATTTTAATAATTATTTCAAGATAATTATTAACAGATTATTATCA